>NZ_DASYZI010000353.1:0-1548 GCF_035946395.1 Actinocrinis sp. | reverse complement strand
GGCGGAACGTCTGACGGACCAGCTCGGTTAGCAGCGCCTGCTTGGTCGGGAAGTGCCGGTAGACGGTGCCCACGCCGACGCCCGCGTGGCGCGCGACATCGTCGATCTGCGCATCGGCGCCGCTCTCCGCGAACACCGCTCGCGCGCTCTGCAGGATCTGCTCGCGATTGCGGCGGGCATCGGCGCGCAGCGGGCGCTCTGCTTCGCTGACAGTGCTGGTCACGGCCTCTTCCCTCCGGCTCGCTTGACAAGCGGAATCATAGTTCACTATAGTCTGAGGAGCAAACCGGAACCGGAGGTCAGCTTCCAATGACATCGATAAGCCCCCCGCAGACATCGCCGCTCTATACGCCCCGCGGGAAGAATCTCGCCCTGCTGCTGCTCGCGATGACGCAGTTCGTCGTCGTGATCGACGCCTCGATCGTGAACGTCGCGCTGCCGTCGATCGGCAGGGGCCTTCACTTCGCGCAGACCGATCTTTCGTGGGTCATCAACGCCTACACGCTGACCTTCGGCGGCTTCCTGCTGCTCGGCGGCCGCCTGGCCGACCTGCTCGGGCGCCGCCGGATGTTCATGCTCGGACTGGTGCTGTTCTCGCTCGCCTCGTTCGCGGGCGGGATCGCGCAATCGGAGGGATGGCTGCTCGCGGCGCGGGCGGCCCAGGGCCTCGGCGCCGCGATCGTGTCTCCGGCGGCGCTGTCGATCCTCACGGTGACGTTCGCCGAAGGCAGGGAGCGCAACCGGGCACTGGGGATCTGGGGGGCGGTCGTGGGTGCGGGCGGCGCCGCCGGCGTGCTTCTCGGCGGGATCCTCACCAGCGGCCTCAACTGGCGCTGGGTGCTGTTCGTCAACGTCCCGATCGGGATCGCCGCGGCGGCGCTCGCGCCGCGGACGCTGCGCGAAAGCCACGCCGACGACGCAGCGGGCACCTTCGATCTTCCCGGCGCGGTGACCGTCACAGCAGGCCTGTCCCTGCTCGTCTACGCGATCGTCGACGCCGTGAACGCCGGCTGGGGATCCGCGGCGACGCTGGCCAGGATCGCCGGCGCCGTCGTCCTGCTGGCCGCGTTCCTGGTCATCGAGCGGCGCGGGCGCCACCCGCTGATGCCGTTCTCGATCTTCCGCCTGCGCACGCTGCGCGGAGCGGACACGGTCGCCCTCCTCATCGGCATGTCGTTGTTCTCGATGTTCTTCTTCATCTCGCTGTACCTGCAGGACGTGCTCCACTTCTCGCCCATCAAGACGGGCGTCTCGTACCTGCCGCTCGCGGTCGGGGTCATTGTCGCGGCGGGGGCTGCCTCGCGGCTCGTCACCCGCATCGGCTTCAAGACGACGCTGATCGCGGGCATGCTGCTCACCGCCGGCGGCCTGATCTGGTTCTCGCAGGTGCCCGCCCCCGGCGGCTCCTACCTCGCCGACGTGCTCGGCCCGTCGCTGCTGGCCGGGGCCGGGCTGGGGCTCTCGTTCGTGCCCGTCACGATCGCCGCGGTGACCGGGACCGAGCCCCGGGAGGCCGGCCTCGCCTCCGGGCTGAACAACACGGCCCTG
>NZ_DASYZI010000352.1:0-19082 GCF_035946395.1 Actinocrinis sp. | reverse complement strand
AGTAGTACGGCCATGGGCGCCGGTGTATCGCAGGAACGTGGCCGACGTTTGTAGCGAAGCGCCCTCGTGGTAGCAAGGGCGCGGAGTGTGTGGGGCGGTCGGGCGCGTGGCCGTAGGCGTTGCGGGCCGGCCGCAGGCGTTGGCGGAGCGTTGCGAAGCCTTGTGGCGCGGCGGCTGGTGTGCGGATGGGTCAGACTTCTACTACTACCGGCAGGATCATGGGGCGGCGGCGGAAGGTGTCGGAGACCCATTTGCCTACCGTGCGGCGTACCAGTTGCTGGAGTTGGTAGGCGTCGCCTACGCCGTCCGCGGCGGCGTGGGCCAGGGCTTCCTCGATCAGGGGGGTTACTGCCGCCAGGGCGCTGTCGTCGATGCCGGCGCCGCGGGATTGGATTTCGGGGCCCGCGGTCACCTTGCCGGTGTCGGCGTCTACCACGACGAAGACCGAGATGAAGCCTTCGTCGCCCAGGATGCGGCGGTCCTTGAGGCTTGCTTCGGTGATGTCGCCGACGGAGAGGCCGTCCACGTACACGTAGCCGCACGGGACCTTGCCGCTGATTCTGGCCGCGCCGTCCACCAGGTCGACGGTCACGCCGTCCTCAGCGATGACGATTCGGTCGGCGGGGATTCCGGTGAGCTGGGCCAGTTCGCCGTTGGCGCGCAGGTGGCGCCACTCGCCGTGGACCGGCATGACGTTGCGGGGCTTGGCCAGGTTGTAGAAGTAGAGCAGCTCGCCGGCGGACGCGTGGCCGGAGACGTGCACCTTCGCGTTGCCCTTGTGGACGACCTTGGCGCCCCAGCGGGTCAGGCCGTTGATGACTCGGTAGACCGCCGTCTCGTTGCCGGGGATCAGGGACGAGGCCAGGATCACCGTGTCGTCCTCGACGATGCGGATCTGGTGGTCGCGGTTGGCCATCCGGGAGAGCGCGGCCATCGGCTCGCCCTGCGAGCCGGTGCAGATCAGTACCACTTGTTCGGGGGCGTAGTCGTCCAGGGCGCGTGCGTCGACGACCAGGTGGTCTGGGACCTTGAGGTAGCCGAGGTCTCTGGCCACGCCCATGTTGCGGACCATCGAGCGACCGATGAAGGCCACCTTGCGACGATGCTTGACCGCGATGTCCAGCACCTGCTGGATGCGGTGCACATGACTGGCGAAGGAGGCCACGATGACCCGGCGGGTGGCTTGGGCGAACGCCCGCTCCAGCGCGGGGGTGATTTCGCGCTCGCTCGGCACGAAGCCGGGGACCTCCGCGTTGGTCGAGTCGACCAGCAGCAGGTCTATGCCGCGCTCGCCGAGCTTGGCGATGCCGGCCAGGTCGGTCAGCCGGCCGTCCAGTGGCAGCTGGTCCATCTTGAAGTCGCCGGTGTGCAGCACGGTACCGGCCTCGGTCTCGATGACCACGGCCAGCGCGTCCGGGATGGAGTGGTTGACCGCGAGGAACGAGCAGTCGAAGGGGCCGATGCGCTCGGTCTGGCCCTCGCGCACTTCGAGCGTGTAGGGATGGATGCGGTGCTCGGCGAGCTTGGCCTCGATGAGGGCGAGGGTGAGCTGCGAGCCGACCAGGGGGATGTCGGGGCGTTCCTTCAGCAGGTAGGGAACGGCGCCGATGTGGTCCTCGTGGCCGTGGGTGAGGATGACCGCGACGACGTCGTCGTACCGGTCCCTGATCGAAGTGAAGTCCGGCAGGATCAGGTCCACGCCCGGCTGCTCGGGCTCCGGGAACAGTACGCCGCAGTCGACGATCAGCAGTTTGCCCGCGTGTTCGAAGACGGTCATGTTCCGGCCGATCTCGCCGAGCCCGCCGAGCGGGGTGACGCGCAGCGCGCCTTCCGGCAGCTCCGGCGGTAGCCCCAGTTCGGGATGCGGGTGGCTCATCGGGCGGCTCCAGTTCGAGTCGAGTGCGGGCGCGGTGGCGCTGTGGCCCCGCGCCGGCGCGGTGTGTTCGTGTTCGCTGTGCTTTCGAGGGTGCTGCGGTGTGGCGGGAATCCCGGTCAGAGCTCGATGCCGCCCGCCGCCAGGTCGCGGCGCAGGACGTCCAGCTGCTGCGGCGTCAGGTCCACCAGCGGGAGCCGGACGGGGCCCGCGGGCAGGCCGAGTCCGCGAAGAGCCGCCTTTGTGGTGATTACCCCCTGGGTGCGAAAAACACCCGTGTAGACCGGCAGAAGCGAGCGGTGGATGTCCCTGGCCTTGCCGACCTCGCCGGCGGCGTACGCGTCGAACATCGCCCGCAGGTCCGGGGAGACCAGATGGCTCGCCACGGACACCACTCCGACCGCGCCTACGGACAGCAGCGGGAGGTTGAGCATGTCCTCGCCGCTGTAGTAGGCCAGATCGGTGTTCGCCATGACGCGGCTGGAGGCGCCGAGGTCGCCCTTGGCGTCCTTGACGGCGACGATCCGGTCGTGCTCGGCGAGTCGGATCAGCGTTTCGGGCTCGATCGGCGTGCAGGTGCGGCCTGGGATGTCATAGAGCATCACCGGTAGGCGGGTGGCGTCCGCGATGGCGGTGAAGTGCTGGTAGACGCCCTCTTGAGGCGGCTTTGAGTAGTAAGGGGTGACCGCGAGCAGCGCGTGCGCGCCCGCCTTCTCGGCGGCGACCGCCTGGGCGATGGTGTGCCGGGTGTCGTTGGTGCCCACCCCGGCGATGATGAGCGCTCGGTCCCCGACGGCCTCGCGTATCGCCCGCACCAGCGCCACCTTCTCCTCGTCGGTGGTGGTCGGCGCCTCGCCGGTGGTGCCGTTGAGCACGAGGGCGTCGTTGCCGGCCTCGACGAGGTGCTCGGCGAGCGCGCGGGCGCCGTCGAGGTCGAGTCCGCCGTCGGCGGTGAACGGGGTGACCATCGCGGTCACGATCCGGCCGAACGGCGTGTGGTGCGGGGAAGCGGGAGCGGCCATGGGATAAAGCTACCGGGCCGCGACCAGGCTCGTCAGTTCCATGCACCCAGCCTGTGGATAACCTCGCGCCGACGGGGCGCGCAGGAGTGGCGGCGAACGTGGAAGGACCCCGTCGCCTCCTGCTCGGGGGTCCAGGAGGTGACGGGATCCACCATGACTATCGACGAAGCCCGGGAGCTGGATACGGGCAATCGGGCCATGTTCATCCGATTGGGTGTTATGAAGAATTCGGTACGGTTCGACGCCGGACGAAGTCGCGGGGATCCGGGTGGTGGCGTGCGGTGGCGCAACGGATAGTGGGGCGATCGGGGCGGCGTTCAGGGGGCGACTCGGCCGTTGCGGTTGAACGCGGCGTGGGTCAGCGGCATCGCCGAGGCGAACGCGGCCTCCATCTTCTCCGCGACCATCTCGATCTCCCGCTGCGGGAACGACGGGAACGTGGAGTCCTCGCGCTTGGTGCGCAGCGACAGGAAGTGCATCAGCGCGCGGGCGTTGCACGTCGCGTACATCGAGGAGTAGATCGACACCGGCAGCACCCCGCGGGCGACCTCGCGGGCGACTCCGGCGTCGAGCATCTCCAGGTACGCCCGGTACGCGGCAGTGCACACGTCGCAGGTCGCCTCGTAGACGAGCTTGTGCTGCTCCTCCGTGCCGTCCACGAAGACGTAACGCCCCGGCTTGCCCTCCTGCACCAGCTTGCGGTCAGGTCCGGGGAGGTAGAACACCGGCTCCAGGCGCCGGTACCTCCCGCTCTCCTCGTTGTAGCTGAACGTCCTGTGCCGCATGAACTCCCGGAAGACGAAGATCGGCGCGGAGACGAAGAACGTGAAGGAGTTGTGCTCGAACGGGCTGCCGTGCCGGTCGCGCATCAGGTAGTTGATCAGTCCGGCGGAGCGCCCGGCGTCCGCGCCGACCTGTTCCAGGGACTGCTCGCCCGCGGTGGACACCCGGGCGGCGAACAGGACGTCGGCGTCGGCGGCGGAGCACTTGACCAGTTCGACGGTCACGTCGGAGCGGAAGCGCACCTCGGCGAGCGCGGCGGGCGTGTTCTGAGGATCGTCGGTCACGGCGCGGCTCCCTGTGCTGTGCTCGGTGCACTGCCGCTCGATGTGCGGCTGGTGCTAGGCACAGGGTATTCGGGTCGACTGACAGAACCGGTGCGGTGGGCTGGAGGGCGCCGACCGTTGACGTTGGTGACCGTGGCTCGGGTGATGGCTTGAGGCTCGGCTGGCTCGGGGTTCAGTCGATCGGCCTAATTGTTCAGGTCCGTCAGCTTCGAGCTGTCCATCTGGCCGGTGCGCGTGCCGGCGGTGTCCATCAGGCGCAACACGATGTCCAGCTTGGCTGGCAGCACCACCGACGGGTACGAGCCCAGCTGCATCATCGCGATCACCTTCGGGTCGATCGTGTTCGACTGATGCAGCGCGGTCTCCACGATGACGCGCTCGCTGCTCTCCGACTGGAGTTTCGCCATCACCGCGGCGAAGATCGCGGTGGTCTTCGGGTACTGCGTGACGAATGCCTTGGTGGCGAAGTAGCCGTCCACAGGCACCGACGCGGCGTTGCCGGTGACCAGGTCCTGGCTCATCTGGAGGCCCGCGTTGATCTCACTGCCCGTGACGTACGGCTCCTGTAGCGCTGCGGCGCTGTACCGGCCGGCGGCCACGCCGCCGATGATCTGAGCCGGGTTGGGGACCTCCACGATCGCCGCGCAGTCCGAGGGCAGCGCCGAGCCCAGCGACCCGAGCCAGCCGGCCAGAGCGAGATACTCGATGCCGTGCTTGTCGGGCACCGCGATGGTGAACGGACCGTTGCAGTCGAACAGGCGGTGAGTCGCGTCGTCCGGACCCCATTTCGGCAGCGTCGTGCCGGACCTGGTGACCAGGCCGATGGTGCCCGCGCTGGCGTCGTAGCCCTCGCTGACCACGCGGATGTCGCCGTTGTTCGCGAGCTGCGAGCTCGAATCGAGGAACTGCGCGTACTCGCCGTACGCGATGTCGATCCCGCCCGTGGCCAGCGCGCCCAGCTCGTCGCTCTGGGTGGCGAACTTCTGCACCGTGATGGTCAGGCCCGCGTCCATGAAGCTGTGCTGCGTCGACGAGGTGCCGATCTGGAACGGCACCGCGCCGATCGAGTCGATCAGGCCGACCTTCAGGCTCGGGTGGTCGGGGCTGCCGAGCCCGCTGGCGTTGCTGCTGCATGCGCCGGCCGTGACCGCGACGGCCGCGGCGGCCAGGCCGAGCGCGATCCCGGAGCGGGCGCGCGACCGGCGGACTGGCTGGCTCGGCTGGGACATGGCTACCTCTCGGGCGTTCGTCATCGGCGGCGCCATGCTAATCCACGAGATTGAGCCCTGAATACCGGGCCGGGGAAATCTGCGGGGCCTGCGCCGATCGTGCGTGCGTGCTCTCGTGAGAGCACGGCTTGGCACACGGACATTACTCTTTTCGCGATTCGCCGGCCGACACGTCGATCGCCGCCCGGCTACGCTTCGCGATCACTCGGCCACGGGCTGTAGAAGATCGCATCACCGCTGCTCAGTCCGGGTAAGAACGGCGCGGTCGGCAGTTTGACAGTGCGTCGGCCCGATACGCCAGTGCGTGGTGGAAAATCTCGGCAATCCCCGTCCGATTCATTCTGTTATGTCCGACGATGTCGGGCGCGGCGATACGATTTCTGGCACCCCCGTCTTGGCCTTAGCGGCGCAGCTGTGCTGGAATGCGTTTCCTGAAAGAACCGCCGGGCGCGGCCCGCCGCGGTGCGAGTCGTGCCGACTGCCGAACGCGCCCGACGAGGCGTCCGGCGTGCCGGCCGCCGGTGTAACTCCAGGTGCTACAACTGACAAGACGCGCGCAGTTTTGGTGCGGTCACGAATTTGGTGAGGGCAAGTGCAGACACGTCCCGTGACCCCGCGCCGCGAGCCTGCCCAGCCGGGGCCGCGCGCGAGCCGGCCGGGCGCGCCCGAGCGCCGGCGTTCGACACAGTCCGCCGATCCCGCCCCGGGGCGGTCCGCGGACCGCCCGAGCAAGCTCTCGTTGCGCAGCTGGCGCGTGCGCAACCGGCTGACCCTGCTGGTGCTACTGCCGCTGGTGGTCGCCATGGGCTTCGGCTCCGTGCGTATCGATGGCCTGTATTCAGACGAGTCGCACTACCGGGACGCCCACGGCGCGGCGCAGGCCACCGGCCTGGTCGAAGCGGTGCTGCTGACCATGCAGGAGGAGCGGCTGGACGCCGCGATCTGCCTGTCGGTGTTCCAGCCCTGCAACATGGCCGCGGCCGACAGGCGCGCCGCGATGGTTCCCTCGCAGTACATGGACGCCGCGACCGCCAAGTCCACGCTTGAGGGCTACGTCACCGCGTACAAGAACGCGCAGACGGCCGTGATCAAGGCCACCAACGACGTCCGGGCGGTGGGCAACGCGGCCACCAGCGGCAACGCCAACATCTCCAACCTGGCGAGCCTACAGTCCACCACCATCGAGGCCTTCGGCCGGGCGACCGACATCGCCTACTTGCGCCAGGTCGCCGCCGACAGCTCGGTGCAGGCCAGCCCGGTCTTCCGCGCGTACACCAGCATCATCGACGACGTGGTCGCGGTCATCGGCCAGACCTCGTCCGGTACGGCGGACCCCCTGGTCAACCAGGACAACGCGTCACTGGCCGCGATCGACGACGTGATCGAGGCGCAGTCCGTCGCGCAGACCTACACCCAGGAGGTCATCGCCAACGGCGAACTCGGCGGCAACGGCCCCAACCCGGACCTGGTCGAGGCGAAGATCCAGGCCACCGACCTCAACCAGGCCATCGCCTCGCAGCAGTCGGCGCTGAACAACTTCATGACGGCGTCACCGCCCTCGCTGGTGCAGTCGTACCAGGCGGCTGTCTCAGGCACCGACATCACCACGTCCCAGGCCGCAGTCGGCCGCGCGCTGGCGATCCTTCAGGAGAGCACGAACTTCAGCGCCAGCAAGAACCAGTTCGGCACGGACGTGGTGGACGAGGCACTACCCGCCACCATCGGCGACCTGCGTACCGTGCAGGCCACCGCCATCCAGCAGCTGGTCACCGACTCGCAGACGCTGTTGGACAACGCCCAGTCCAGCCTTTACCGCAACGGCAGCGTCATCCTGTTCGCCCTGCTGCTCTCGGTCCTCGGAATCGCGCTCGTGGCGCGCTCGCTGGTCGGTCCGCTCCAGGTGCTGCGAAGCGGCGCGCTGGACATCGCGGCCAACCGACTGCCCGAGGTGGTCCGCCGGCTCAGGGACGCGGACTCGATCGATGCCGAGGGCTCGGTCGATCCGATCCCCATCACCTCCAACGACGAGATCGGGCAGGTGGCCCGGGCGTTCGACGAGGTCCACCTACAGGCGGTGCGCCTGGCGTCCGAACAGGCCCTGCTGCGGTCGAACGTCAACTCGATGTTCGTCAACCTCTCCCGCCGCTCACAGTCGCTGGTCCAGCGCCAGCTGCGGCTGATCGACGAACTGGAGAACAGCGAGCAGGACCCGGACCAGCTGGCGAACCTGTTCAAGCTGGACCACCTGGCCACCCGTATGCGCCGCAACGGAGAGAACCTGCTGGTCCTCGCGGGCGAGGAGCCGGGCCGCAAGTGGAGCCAGGCGGTGCGCCTGCTCGACGTGATGCGCGCCGGCGCCTCCGAGGTGGAGCAGTACGAGCGGGTCGCCCTGCGCGACCTGCCGGACGTCAACGTCCTGGGACGCGTCGTCAACGACCTCGTGCACCTGGTCGCCGAGCTGCTGGAGAACGCCACCTCGTTCTCCGCGCCGGAGACCAAGGTGTCGGTCACCGCGAACATGCTCAACACCGGCGGCGTGATGCTCGAAATCGAGGACGCCGGCATCGGGATGACCCCGGAGGAGCTCGACGACGCGAACGAGCGGCTGGCCAACCCGCCGGTCATCGACGTCGCGATATCCCGCCGCATGGGTCTGTACGTGGTCGGCCGGCTGGCCACCCGCCACGGCATCCAGGTCCGCCTGCGCCGCTCGGCCGGCGGCGGCATCACCGCGCTCGTGCTCGTGCCCAGCACGCTGCTGGCCGGCGCCGACGGCGAGCAGCAGGCGCCGACCCCCGAGCTGTCCGCCACCGGCGCCCGCTCGCTCGGCGCGCTGCCGCGCCGCGGCGGCGGCCAGGGCGGATTCTCCGACCAGGCGGACGACCTGGACGGCCCGGCCTTCCCGTCCGAGAGCTCCGGCGCGCCGCCGTACCGCGGCTCGGCCCCGTCCGGACTGGGCGGCGGGTCCGGCGGCATGTCGGGTTCCGGACTGTCCAACGGCGACCAGTTCGCCGACCTGCCCTCCTTCGGTGCTCCCGGCCGTCCTTCGGCGGGCCAGGACGACCTGCCGCGCCGCCCCGACCCGCTGCCCGGCCTGGACGGTCCAGGGCGCGGCCCGGGTGCCACTCCGACGATCCCCGGCGCGCGCACCCCGTTCGAAGACCGTTCCGTCGGCGCCGGGTCGGCCGGCTTCGGCTCAGAGCAGGGCATGCCCGACCCCGACGCCGCAGGCCGGTTCCCCGGGTCCGGATCCAACCGCCCCGGCGGCGACCGGGACATGCCGACCGGGCAGTTCCAGGCCTTCGCTCCGCCGCGCGACGGGGGAGCGGACCGGCCGGATCCGAGGTCGTCCTCCGGGCAGTTCAACATGCCGGGGGTCGGCCAGCGCGAATCCCGCCCCGACCTGGCCGACGGTCCGTCCGCGCCTCGGCAGGACCCCGCGTCGACCGGCCAGTTCCCCCGGATCCAGGACCCGGCCTCCACAGGCCAGTTCCCGCGGGTGAAGGACCCCGGTTCGACCGGCGGCCAGATGCCGCGCCTGCCGGGCCCGGACAGCGCACCGCCGTTCCCGGGCCCCGCCGCACCGCAGAGTGGGTCGGCTCCGGCCCCACGGCCACAGGACCCCGCGTCGACGGGCCAGTTCCCGCGAATCCAGGACCCCGCGTCCACCGGGCAGTTCCCGGCCGTGCGTCCGGCCGAGCCCCAGTTCCCCGGTACGGCTGCCCCGAGCCCGGCCGGCCCGGCTCTGTTCGCGCCGCCGCCCGGCTCACCGACCCCCGCGTCGGCCGCACCGCAGGGCCAGCCACAGCTGCCCGCGATGGCGAGGCCCACCGGTCCGAACGCGCTGGACCTGCCGCAGGCGGCGCAGCCGGGCGGCGCGCAGTCGGCGGTGGAACGCCTGTTCGCTCAGGATCCGCTGCCCCCGGCCCCGTCCACCGACGAGCGGCTGCCGATCTTCGAGGCGATGGAGTCCGAGTGGTTCCGCCGCCGGGACGAGGCGCGTGCCCAGGCGGCCATGGCGCAGTCCAACACGGTGCTTCCGCCACTGCCGACCATGCCGCGGCCCGCCGCGCCGGGCGGTGGCTTCCCGGGAGGTAACGGCATGGCCCCGACCGGTACCGGATCGTCGAGTGGCGTTTCGTCCGCCTCTGCGGCTCCTGTCATCCCGGTGGCCGCGGCCCCGTCGACTCCCCCCGTCGCGCCTGCTCCGGTCTCGGCGTCCGCGCCGTCCCCGGCCTCGGCCGGTACCCCTGTGCAGCCTCTGGCGGCGGCGTCTGCCACTACTGATTCGCCTGCCGCCGACTCCCGAGGAGCTTCGCCCGTGGAGAACACCGGAACCTGGTCTTCGCCGGGAGACGAGGGATGGAAGGCGGCCCAGGCCGCGGCGAAGCCGGTGGCGGCCGGCCTGACGCAGAAGGGCCTGCCGAAGCGGGTGCCCAAGTCCAACCTCGTGCCGGGCTCCGCCGGCGGTGTCGGCGCGGCGAAGGCCACGCCGCCGGTCATCCCGCCGCGTTCCGCGGACGCCGTGCGCGGTCGGCTCTCCAGCTTCCACCAGGGCCTGCGGCAGGGCCGCGACGCCGCGTCGGCCGACCCGGAGCCGGGCGACGGCGCCGGCCAGGACCGGAGGGACGACTGATGACGGCTCCGCGCCAACCGGCACTGCCGGCGATCTCCACGTCGGCGCTGTACGAGTCCGTGTCGTACAGAACCGCACTGCACGAAAACGCACCGTGCGAATCGGCGCTCGACGGGTCGGCGCCGGGCACCGGCCCGGCGTCCCGCTGCGCCCCTGGCCTTCATGACCCGCTGAACAAAGTATCGACGTTCCCTTTGGAAGGGGATGCACTGTGAGCGAGCTGAGCCAGGCGGCCCAGAACCTCAACTGGCTGATTACCAACTTCGTCGACCGGGTACCGGGGGTGGCGCACACCGTCGTGGTCTCCTCGGACGGCCTGCTGCTCGCGGTGTCCAACGGTTTCCCACGCGACCGTGCCGACCAACTCGCCGCGGTCGCCTCGGGCCTGTCCAGCCTGACCCAGGGCGCGGCCCGGATCTTCGAGGGCGGGGCGGTCACCCAGACCGTGGTCGAGATGGTGCGCGGCTTCCTGTTCGTCATGGCGATCAGCGACGGCTCGGTGCTCGCCGTGCTCGCCTCCTCGGACTGTGACATGGGTCTGATCGGCTACGAGATGGCCCTGCTGGTCGAGCGGGCCGGAGACGTGCTCACCCCCGCGCTGCGGGCCGAACTGCAGAACGCGCTTCCCCGGTAGTCTGCACCGGGGTTCGCGAAGCCCGGCACCGGCGGCCCACCCAACCGAATCGGCGGCGCACGACTTCAGCGTGAAGGACGGTTTCATTGAGCTCAGGACACGATTCGTCACCGCTCGTGCGGCCGTATGCCATGACCGGCGGCCGAACCCGGGCGCGCTACCAACTGGCCATCGAGGCACTGGTCTCGACCACGCCGCGGGGCCGCGCCGGAGGCTTCGGCCTGATGCCGGAACACCAGCGGATCTGCGACCTCTGCGTCGAGGTCAAGTCGCTGGCCGAGATCGCCGCGCTGATGCGGATGCCGCTGGGCGTCGCCCGGGTGATGGTCGGCGACATGGCCGAGGCGGGCCTGATCGCCGTCCACCAGTCCGAAACCGCCGAGGGCAAGCCCGACCTCGCACTTCTGGAAAGGGTGCTCATTGGACTTCGCAACCTCTAGCCCGCCCGAACGTTCCGCGGGTCCGACGACCTCCGTCAAGATCGTCGTCGCCGGGGGCTTCGGAGTGGGGAAGACCACGTTCGTCGGCGCGGTCTCGGAGATCAATCCGCTGACGACCGAGGCGGTCATGACCGCCGCGAGCGACGGCATCGACGACCTGTCGAAGGTTCCGGACAAGACCACGACCACGGTCGCGATGGACTTCGGCCGGGTCTCCCTCGACCGCGAACTGATCCTCTATCTGTTCGGCACGCCCGGACAGAACAGGTTCTGGTTCATGTGGGACGACCTGACCCGCGGCGCGATCGGCGCGGTGGTGCTGGTCGACACCCGGCGGTTGGCCGACTGCTTCTCGGCGATCGACTACTTCGAAGACGCCGGTCTGCCCTACATCGTGGCGCTGAACTGCTTCGACGGGACGCTCAGTCACGCCGTCGACGACGTGCGGGAGGCGTTGTCCATCCCGAGCGACGTGCCGATAGTGACGTGCGACGCGCGTTCGCGCGAGTCCACCAAGCTGACGCTGATCCGCTTGGTAGAGCACGCGATGAGCCGGTTCGCCGCGATGCGTTGACCTGAGCCGAGCCAAGGGCCTCCGCCCGCCACCCCCGCACGGTAGGAAGCTGCCAGTCGTGCGGGAGCGGCGGGCGGAGGCGCGTATGCGTCCGTCCGGACGAATCGTCACACCATCAGAGTCGGACCGTCAGAAGCCCGGCATACGGAAACCTGGCACACGGAAACGCGGCGGCTCGGCAACTCGGCGACTTGGCAACACAGCAAGTCGACCAAACGCGCTCGCCCCCTTGACGCCCCGGCTTCCCCCGGCTGGGTTCGCTCTTTCGGACCAAGCCACCACGCTCCGGATGGCGGCGGTAGTACCGACATGATCTCGTCGGGTTATGGCCGTACGGACTCCCAACACGATGGTTCCACAGGGCGAGGCTCACTTCGGATACGTGGTCTTCATCGCGGCCGCCGCCGCGATGGGCGGGTTCTTGTTCGGCTATGACAGTGCCGTGATCAACGGCGCGGTCACCGGCATCCAGCACCATTTCGCCGTCGGCTCGAACCAGACCGGCTTCGCCGTCGCCGCCGCGCTGCTCGGCTCGGCGGTCGGCGCCTGGATCGCCGGGCAGCTGGCCGACCGGATCGGGCGGGTCAAGGTCATGCTGCTGGCCTCGTTCCTGTTCACGATCAGCGGCGTCGGCGCGGGCCTGCCGTTCTCGATCTGGGACCTGGCCGCTTGGCGCGTGGTCGGCGGCCTGGGCATCGGCATCGCGTCCGTGATCGCCCCGGCGTACATCGCCGAGGTCGCGCCGCCGGCTTATCGCGGCCGGCTCGGCTCGTTGCAGCAGATGGCGATCGTGCTCGGCATCTTCGTCTCGCAGCTGGTCAACTACGCGCTGGCGCGGGCCGCGGGCGGCAAGAGCGAGAACCGCCTCTGGGGCCTGGACGCGTGGCAGTGGATGCTGCTGATGGAGGTCGCGCCCGCGCTGCTGTACGGCGCCCTGGCGGCGACCGTGCCCGAGTCGCCGCGCTACCTGGTCGCCACCGGCCAGGACGAGCGGGCCCGCGCGGTGCTCGCCAAGGTCGAGGGCCGCCAGGACATCACGACCCGGATCGCCGAGATCCGCGCCGTGCTGGCCACCGACCACCGCCCCGGCTTCAAGGACCTGCTCGGCCCGACCGGCCGGGTGCTGGCGATCGTCTGGGTCGGCATCGGCCTGAGCATCTTCCAGCAGTTCGTCGGCATCAACGTGATCTTCTACTACTCCTCGCTGCTGTGGCAGTCCGTCGGCATCAACGAGGCCAGCTCGCTGCTGATCTCGGTCTCGACCTCGCTGGTCAACATCATCGGCACCGTCGTGGCGATCCTGGTGATCGACCGGATCGGCCGCAAGCCGCTGGCCCTGATCGGCTCGGCGGGCATGGCGCTCTCCCTCGGCCTGGCCGCCTGGGCGTTCTCCTACGCCTCCGGCAGCGGCGCCACCGCGCACATCCCGAAGGACGAGGGCACCATCGCCATCGTCGCGGCGCACGTCTACGTGTTCTTCTTCGCGATGTCCTGGGGCGTGGTCGTCTGGGTCATGCTCGGCGAGATGTTCCCCAACAGGATCAGGGCCCTGGCGCTCTCCATCGCCGCCGCCGCGCAGTGGCTGGCCAACTTCACCGTCACCCAGAGCTTCCCGTCGATGTCCCGCTGGAGCCTGAGCGGCTCGTACATCATCTACTCCTGCTTCGCCGCCGCCTCGATCCCGTTCGTCGTGTTCCTGGTCAGGGAGACGAAGGGCAAAGCCCTGGAGCAGATGGGCTGAGCCCGAGCCGAGCGGGTGCCTGGCGGATACGCCGCACGCGGCGTCGCAGCGAGGCCTCGCAGGCGCCGGTGACGACGCCGTCCGTGCCTGTGGCGCGGCGTATCGCGCGCGAGCGATTTCCAGCGCCAGTGCTTGTCAAGCGTCGGCCGCGCCATGATGTCGTAATGCGAATACGCGATGAGCTGCGTCGGCGACACAGCGTCGGGCAGTGGCTCATTGGATGCGTCGGCGTCGCCAGCGGCATCGGCATGATCATCGCGGCGGTTGTCCTGCCGATCCAGGATCTGAACCTGAGAGACAACGGGATCCGTACGAGCGCGATCGTCGAGGACGTCCAGCACAGCGGCAGGACCACCAACTACGAGCTGGGCTTCAACCTCCAAGATGGCATGCCATACACCATCTGGACGGACAAGGTGGAGTCGGGCACACAAGTCGGAGACTCGATACAGATCGCGTACCGGTCGGGTGACCCCACGACGGTCGAGGACGTCCGCGACTTGGGCCGTTGGTGGGCCGCACCCGTCGTGTTCGGCCCAATGGGCAGCTTTTTCACCTGGTTCGGCTGGACCATGTGGCGAGGAGCCCCCGAATCTTTCAAACGCGCGCTACGTGCACGATACGGTCACCGATGAGCGCCTCACGCGTGAGCTTTGACCAGCACGGCGGACAAAGTGAAGGCCTACAGCGTCGTGGTGGAGTGCTCCGGCGAGTAGTAGGCCGCACACGTGCCGGAAGTGTCACGTGTGCACACGCAGGCACGCTGCCTGGAGCAAACCGAAGCAGGGGCTCGTGAGGCCATCGCGCTGATGCTGGACGTTGGACCCGAGGGCATCATGGTTCGTGTCAAGCCCAAATTACTCGATGATGTATCCGCGCGACCTCGATGTGATCCATCAGGGCATGCAACAGATCCTCGCGGAAGCTGCAAGCGTCACCGTTTGGTGCCGTGGGTACACACTCGCTCCTGAGCCTTGGAAGTTCCGTTGGCGTAGCGGCTTGCGTTTATTTCGAGTGTTGCGGATAATGCGAATGGAGTGAGGTGATCGTCATGTCTCCGATCGCGTCTGTCGGTTCGCTCAAGCCGGGCGAGGTGAACGCTGAGCAGGCGGAACGAGCCCGTCGCCGCATCACCGATTACCTCGCTGCGCACCCTGATGGCCCGAACGAGGTATCGGTCTTGGTAGAGGGTGATCCCGATGATGCGCTCGTGGTTCCTCGGCCGGTCGTGGAGATGATCGCGCACGTGCTCGGCCAACTCGCTGCGGGGCGTGGCGTCTCGGTGATTCCGTCGCACGCCGAACTGACCACTCAACAGGCTGCTGATATGTTGAACGTTTCCCGGCCGTTCCTCATTGGTCTGCTTGAGTCGGGCGAGATCCCCTACCGGACCGTGGGCCGCCACCGGCGCATCACCTTTGAGGCGTTGATGGAGTTCAAGCGCCACGACGACCTCAAACGGCGGGCCGCCGCAGACGAACTGGCCGATCTCAGTCAGGAACTGGGCCTCTACTGATCATGGCGTTTGTGGCACTGTACGACGCGAACGTGTTGTACCCGAACACACTGCGCGATCTGCTCATCCGGATCGGCCAGTCCGGCCTCGTCGAAGCCAAGTGGACGGATATGATCCTCGACGAGATGCTGCGGAGCCTTGCGAAGAACAGGCCGGACATTGACGAGGCGAAGCTGGACGTCCTGCGCGCCCGCGTGAACGAGGCGGTCCTGGACGCTTCGGTGACGGGTTTCGAGGAGCTGATTCCCGGTCTTGACCTGCCGGACCCCGATGACAGGCACGTGCTCGCCGCCGCCATCAAGTGCGGCGCGCAGGTCATCGTCACCAACAATGTCAGGCATTTTCCTCAATCGGTGCTGAGCCGGTGGGGCATCGAGGCCAAGCGGCCTGACGAATTCGTTCTCGACCAGATCGATCTTGACGTCAAGGTCGTTTATGCATGCGTTCAGCAGATCGTGGATTCCAGGAAGCGCTCGCCTGAAACGATCGACGACGTGCTCCGTCAACTTGAGCGTTCTGGGCTTGTGGAGGCGGCCGCCACCCTGCGAATCGGGTGAGCACGGCTCGGGCGGGAGCGCAGCGGAGCCCTGGCCAGCACAGCGTTGAACGCGAGCCGACGAAGCGCCAGCGAGTCGGCGCAGCGCGTGCGCGGCAGCGCCCTGAGCCCGTGGAGCGGCCTCGCATCGCGAGGGCGCGAAGCGGGGGCGGGTGGGAGGGCCTAGGTCCGCGCGGAGTGCGGAGCCTCCGCCGTCAGGTGGAGGCTCGGACGACGAGGATGGCCATGTCGTCGGACAGGGGGGCGTCGCCGAAGTCTTCTACGACGCGTTGGATGCGGGCTGCTACTCCCGCGGCGGACATTGAGCGGCAGTCGGCCAGCACGGCGGCCAGACCCTCGGAGTCGAGCATCGCGTTGCCGCGACGGCGTTCGCTGGCGCCGTCGGTGAACGCCAGCAGGGTCTCGCCGGGCTTGAGGATGAGTGAGTCCACGTGGAAGCCGGGGTCTCCTTCGAGGACGCCCAGCAGCGGTTGGCTGCGTGCGCCTTGGACGACTGAGCCGTCCGCGCGTAGGACCAGGGGCGGCGGGTGGCCTGCGCAGACCACGGCCAAGGCCAGCGACTTGTCGGGGAGCGGCTCGGCCTCGGCGTAGAGGAGCGTCAGGAATCTGCTGCGTTCGCCCTCGTCGAGGATTGCTCGGTTGAGCCTTGACAGGACTGCCGGAGGCCTCAGGCCCTCTCTGGCCAGCAGCCGCAGCGCGTGCCTGGCCAGGCCGGTGACCGCGGCGGCCTGTGGGCCGGTGCCGCACACGTCGCCGATCGCCAGGCCCCAGCATCCGTGGCGGATTTCGAAGACGTCATAGAAGTCCCCGCCGACCAGGGCGTCCTGGCTCAGGTGGGCGGGGGCCTCGGTGTTGCCGGCCGGATGGTAGACCACGGCGATGTCGGCGCCCTCGATGTCCGGGACCAGCGCGGGGAGCAGGGAGGACTGGAGAGCGTGCGCGGTCTCCCTGCGGCTGGCGTAGGCGAGGGCCGAGTCGTAGGTGACCGCGACCCGGCGGCCGAGGTCCCAGGCCAGTTCCGCGGTGTCGTGCGGGAACCGGTGCTCGGCCGGGGTGGCCAGGGTGAGGGTGCCGAGTTGGCGTCCGCGCGCGGCCAGCGAGACCACCAGCAGTTCGCCGGGGTGCAGCGCTTCGCCCTCGGGCACGTCGCGCAGCGCCGGCCATTCCTCGGCGTTCGCGTTCGCGGGGGGTGCGCCGGACGCGATGATCGCCTTTTCGAGCGGATCGTGCAGATCCTCGTCCGCGTGCCAGACCAGGGCCAGGCTCGGGCGGCCCGCCTCGTCCAGGCGGTGCACGGCGCACCAGCGCGCGAGCGCGGGCACCACGAGCTGCGCGGCGAGGGCGAGCGTACGCTCCGGGTCGAGCGAGCCGGCGAGCAGTTCGCCGGCCTCGGCCAGGAAGGACAGGGCGCCACGGCGTGCGCGGCCGGCCTCGGCGAGCCTTGCGGATTCGACGATCGCGGCGATCCGTTCCGCGCCCTCGCCGAGCGTGAGCGCGTCCTGCTCGGTGAATCGCCCGGGCGCCCGGGCGACCACACCCAGTAGTCCGGTCGTTCCGTAGAGTCCTGTGATGCCTGAGAGTCCTGTGATGCCCGGCGTGGCGGTCAGCGGCGCGGTCGCCATCGAGCGCATGCCGCCTGCGGCCAGCGCGCTGATCAGCGGAGTTCCGTGGTCGGACGGGCCAGCCAGGTCGGGATAGACGGCGGGCAGCCCGGTCAGGCCGATTCGGCCCGCGGCGCTCGGCGGGGCGGTGACGCCGGGCATCCCGGGCGGCAGTCCGGTCTCGGCGCGCAGGCGCAGCCCGGCGTCCAGGCCGCCGTCCTCGGCGAGCAGGACGAACGCTCCGTCGGCATTCAGCAGGGCCTTGATCTTCTCGGCGGTCAGCGTGAGGTAGTCGTCGAGGTCTTCGACGGTGGTGCGCTGCACGCCCCGGCGGCCTGCGCCGGTGGTCGAGTCGGCTGACTCCGTGGTGCGCGGGGGAGTGGGCGGCGCGGCCGTGTGGCCGTGATCGGCGGTGCTCTCTAAGTCGAGCACGAACCAGACCTGTTTCATCGCCCGGGTGTACTGCACCCCCCAGGCCGAGGCGATCTGCGCCGACAGGAACAGGCCGCGGCCGCCCTCCGACTGCTTGGCGTCCTCGTCCCACTCCAGCCGCGGCGCGGGGATGATCCGGCCCGGATGCCAGTCCGCCACGGCGACGCGCACGGCGGACGCCTCGCCGCGCTGGTCGCGCAGCAGCGTGCAGGAAACCTCGGCAGGCGTTCCGGCGTGCACGATGGCGTTGGTGACCAGCTCGCTCGCGATCAGCACCGCGTCGTCGACGACTGTCTCGTCGCCCCACTTGCCGATGGTTTCGCGGACGAAGGCCCGGGCGGGTCCCACCGCCGAAGGATCGGGGCCGAACAGCGCCGTGCTGACTTCGGTCAGCGCCTCGTCATCCGCCGTGCTCACTCGACGATCGTATCCACCGTGGCGGCGATGTGAAGGAACGGTGGGCCGCTCTTTAACCGCCAGAGCTACAGCCGGCGGCGAAGCGCGGCTAGCCTCGAAGGGCAGGTGTTGAGCTGTAGTCGTATCGTCCCGATCCGTGGCCGGAGTCCTGCTTTCCTTCCCTGTGTGCCTGGTACGGTGCGAAACTGACTCAGGCGAGGTGTGTACGTCCGGACGCTGGTTCCCGACCACCGCGGAACGTCCGGTGATCCGCAGCAACCGAGGAGAGGTACCCCCAATGGCGGCGCAGCGGTCAGGCACGTCGACCGAGCGGCCGGGAGCCGCGGTCAGGCTGGAGCTCGACGACGGCCTCGACCTGAGCGGGCTTGTCAAGGTGCTGCGGGCTGTGCGGGACGGCGACCTGCGGGTACGCCTTGAGGTGGTGCCCGGCACGCCGATGGCCGAAGCCGCGGCGCTGTTCAACGAGATCGTGGACCGCCAGCAGGTGTTCGTCGCCGAGATCGACCGGGTCGCCACGTCGGTCGACCGGGACGGGCGGATGACCGAGCGGATCCCGCCGGCCGCCGGGCGCGGCGCCTGGGAGCAGGCGGCCCAGTCGGTCAACACCATGCTGGACGGCATCGCCGGGCCGATCGGCGAGGTCGACCGGGTGATCGAGGCGCTGGCCGCCGGGGAGCTGATCGAGGCCGTCGCGCACCCCGCCGACCTCGCGCCGGACGGGCGCACGCTGCGCGGCGACGTGCTGCGCAAGGCCCGCTCGGTCAACCGGCTCTCCAGCCAGCTCAAGGACGTGCACGACGCGATGGCCTGGCTCGCCGCGACCATCGGCGGCGAGATCGCGCTGTCCGACAATCCGGCCGAGACCCCGTTCCGCCCGGACCGGATGCCCGGCGAGTGGTCCGAGCTGATCGGCGCGATGGACCACTCGTGGAGCAGGCTCGGCGGCCAGATCCAGGAGATCCTCCGGGTCACCTCGGCGGTGGCGGGCGGCGACCTGCGCCGCAAGATCCGCGGCCCGGCCTCGGGCGCGATGGCCGGGCTCAAGACGACCATCAACGACATGGTCGACCAGCTCTCCGACTTCTCCTCCGAGGTGATCCGGGTCACCCGCGAGCTGGGCACCGAGGGCCGGCTCGGCGGCCAGGCCAACGTGCCCGACGCGGCCGGCATCTGGCGCGACCTGACCGAGTCGGTCAACTCGATGGCCGCGAACCTGACCGCCCAGGTGCGCGACATAGCCGGGGTGACCACGGGCGTGGCGCGCGGCGACCTCTCGCAGAAGATCACGGTCGAGGTCGCCGGCGAGATGCTGGAGCTGAAGGAGACCATCAACACGATGGTCGA
>NZ_DASYZI010000351.1:0-13224 GCF_035946395.1 Actinocrinis sp. | reverse complement strand
AGTGAGGGAATAAGGCGGGGGGAGGGTGGCGTCTGGGGGCGAGGGGTGTCGTGGCTGAGTGGGGATGGCTGACCAATGGGGATGAGCGGAATAGCCTGTCGTCATGACTGAGTCGAAACATGATGAGTCGGAGTCGGATGGCGAGTCGGGCCGCGGACTAGAGCGTGGAACGGGACGTGGAACGGGCGGTGGGGTGGATCGCGTTGTGGATCGGGATCTTGCCTCGGATCGTCTTGGGTTCTCCTCGCTCGCCATCCATGCGGGCCAGGAGGCGGATCCGCTGACCGGTGCGGTTGTCCCGCCGATCTACCAGGTCTCCACGTACAAGCAGGACGGCGTCGGCGGGTTGCGTGGCGGCTACGAGTACTCGCGGTCGGCGAATCCGACTCGTGCTGCGCTGGAGGAGTGCCTCGCCGCGCTTGAGGGGGGCACGCGGGGGCTGGCTTTTGCCTCGGGGCTTGCTGCGGAGGACTGCCTACTGCGGACCGTCACGGTGCCCGGCGATCACGTCGTGATCCCGAATGACGCTTATGGGGGGACGTATCGGCTCTTCGCTCGGGTGTACGAGCGGTGGGGCGTGGGGTGGACCTCTGCGGATCTCAGTTCGCTCTCCGCCGTGCGGGCTGCGGTGCGGCCGGGGGAGACCAAGGTGATCTGGGTCGAGACGCCTTCGAACCCGCTGCTGGGGGTCTCGGACATCGCGGGGCTTGCTCAGATCGCGCGGGAGGCGGGGGCGCTGCTTGTCGTGGACAACACATTTGCGACCCCTTATTTGCAGCGGCCGCTCGCGCTCGGCGCCGATGTGGTTGTGCACTCGACCACGAAGTACATCGGGGGGCACTCGGACGTGGTGGGCGGTGCGCTGGTCGTCGCTGATGGGACTGGGGACCTCGCGTCGCGGCTGGCGTTCCATCAGAACGCGTTGGGTGCCGTCGCAGGGCCTTTCGACGCCTGGCTCACGCTGCGCGGTGTCAAGACGCTGTCGGTGCGGATGGATCGGCACTGCGAGAACGCCGCGGCGGTGGCTGCCCTTCTCGGCTCACACCCGAAGGTGAGCTCGGTGCTCTACCCGGGCCTGCCGGGACATCCGGGCCATGACGTCGCGGTGAAGCAGATGCGCGGGTTCGGCGGCATGGTCTCTTTCCGGCACGCGGGCGGCGAGGCGGCCGCAGTGGAGATGTGCGGCCGGACGACGTTGTTCACGCTCGGCGAGTCGCTCGGCGGCGTGGAGTCGCTGATCGAACACCCGGGGCGGATGACGCACATGTCCGCCGCGGGCTCGCCGCTGGAGGTGCCGGCGGACCTCGTCCGGCTGTCGGTGGGCATCGAGGACCGGGCCGACCTGCTCGCGGATCTGTCGCGGGCGCTCGGGTGACCGGTATGTCCGGTGGGCCCGGCGAGGCTGACGAGCCATAATCGCCCGGCGGACCTGCGTAATCACGGTCCGAACACGGTGGGATCAATGCTTGTGGATCCCGCCGTGTTCTGGTGTACAGTGCGGCCCGTGGTGGGGATATCCGGTATCCGGCAAGGTACTTTCGTCGCCGAGCGCTATCGCGTGATCGAGCGGCTGACTCGTTTCGCCGTCGCGGACAGCACGCTGACCGGCGTCGAATACGACTACTGGTTGGCGCTCGACGAGACCCGCGGAGCAGAGGTCTGGCTTCAGGTCGCCGAGTCGCGCGGAGTGGTCGCCTCGGGGGGACAGTTGGCGGGCGTGGTCTCCTCGCTGCGCCGGTTGAACCATCCCGCGGTGCCTGCGGTGCTGGACTTCGGCGGGGTCGAGGTCACCGTCCGGGAAGACGACGCTGACGAGGACGAAGGCTTCGTCTACGACGTGGGATACGTCATCCTTGAGCCGGTGGAGGCGGACAGCCTGGCCACCGTGCTGCTGCGCGGTGCGCTGACCGAAGCGGAGACCTTCGCGGTGCTCGTCGGGATAGCCGACGTGCTCAAGGTGCTGCACGAGGTCGAACTCGTACACGGGCATCTCTCCGCGTACTCGTTCCTGCTCGGCGAGCGCAACGTGCTGTTGGTCGACCTGGCCGCCGCGCTGGCGCTCGAAGCGGCCTCCGGCAGTGAGCTGACTCCTGCCGCGGACGTGTACGCGCTGGCCTGGCTCGCCTGTATCGCGCTGGCCGGGCTGACGGCGGTGGAGGCCGAGTTCGGGGTCGGATTCGATGCTGGTTCGAGCCCTGAGAGCCTGGACGCGCCGCAGCTGCTGACGATCGACCTGGTCGAGCGTCGTCGTGCCTGGGCCGAGCTGAATCTGGTGGCGACCTACGGCGTGCGGGTCGAACTCGCAGTGCTGCTCGTCGCGGCGCTTGGCGAGGCGAGCGGCCGGCCGACGGTGGGTGAGCTCGCGGCGGCGCTGCGGGTGCGTGAGGACGTGAAGGATGCTGGTTTAGGTGTAGCGGGTGTAGCAGGTGCAGCCGTGGCCGGTGCGGCTGTGGTGGGTGCCGCTGCGGTGCTTGCGGCGGAAGCCGTCGAGGTGGTGGAGGCGGAAGAGGTCGTCGAGGCCGCCGAGGTGGTGGAGACGATCGGGGCCGTCGAAGTGGCCGAGGTGATTGAGGCCGCTGAGATGCGGGCGGCGGTCGCGGCGCAAGCCGTTGAGGAAGAAGAGATCGTCGAGGTCACGGAGTCGTCGGAAGTCGTCGAGTCAGCGCTCGTCGGTGCGGCGGTCGGCGTGGGGGCGGCGGTTGGTGTCGAAGCGTTCAGCGGTTCGGGGCGTGGGGGCGGGAAGCGTGGCGGGCGCTCGGGGGCTGCGAGTGCGGGGGCTGCGAGTGTGACCGCGTCCGCAGTCGCGTCGGTGCCTGTGACGTCGACGAGTTCTGCGGCTGGTCGGCACGGTTCGCCGCCGCGGCGTCCGCGGTCAGCCTTCTACGTCGCGCTGGGGATCGTCGTGCTCGCGGTCGGTGGGGTCGCGTGGGGATGTGCCGCGAACAGTTCATCGAACTCTGCTACGCCGTCGGCTCCGGTTGCCTCGTCGGGCGGTGGGCAGACGTCGGGCGGCCAGGCGGGCGCGAGCGCTTCGCCGAGTGTGACGACCGGCGCCGGTGTCGGCGCCACTGCGAGCGCCACCGCGGCCTCGCCGAGCGCCGCTGCCACGGAGTCGGCATCGGCGGGAGCGCAGGCGAGCAGCACGCCGGGGCTCGGGTACACGGCCACGCCGCTGGCCACGATTCCGGCCAGTCCGAGTCAGGCGTTGCAGCAGATCCAGCAGACGGTTTCCCAGGCCGAGTCCGCCGGGCAGATCCCGCAGCAGGCGCAGGGACCGCTGAACCAGGCGGTCGGCACGTTGCAGGGCGAAATCTCCCGGGGTTCCTCGGCGCAGCAGGGCATCAACCAGTTGCGTAGTGCGCTGAGTGTCAGCGGAATACCGTCAGGGTTCGTGTCTCAGATGAATGAGCTGATCAAGTACCTGGTGGCGCGACAGGGCAGCTGAGCGGCTGCTGACGACGACGTCCGCGCGCAGGGTGGTAGTTCGGCTCACGGGATCTGGGTGAAGAAACCAGGGACCTGGTAATTCGCTGTGTCGGTCTGTCGGCCGACTGGAGCCGACGGCTCCCCTCGGTCCGGCTCGGTGCGGTGGCTTGTGCCTGCCATCTGGCATGTCCCGACCACTGCGGTGATGGAATCATGGATTCCATGTCGCGTTTCGGAGAGGGTCTCGCGGTGGACACGGACGTGGAGCGGGCCGCGCGGCGTGCGACCTATGGCGCGCTCTCGGCGGTGGATGGGGCGCCTGATCTGGTCGCCGTGTTCGCCGGGGTGATCGATCCGGATGACGCGGACCGGATTGCCGCATCGGTGCACGCCATGGTGATGGCTACGGGCAACGAACGCTGTGTGATGATCGGCGCGCTCGCCCCGGGGGTGATGGGTGACGCGCGAGCCGTTGGGCCGCTGCTGGGCAGCGAGCCCGCGGTCGCGGTCTGGGCGGGGCGGCTGCCCGGCGTCCGGGTCAGGCCGTTCCATCTGCGAGCCACCCGCGAAGGGGAGTCGATCGCGGTGGGCGGTTTGCCCGAGCCCTGGCCGGACGACCGGGTGGTCATGGTGCTCGCCGATCCGCTCAGCTTCCCGGCCGACGGTTTTGTGGAACGATCCAATGACGCGCTGCCCGGCCTGCCGTTCGTCGGCGGCCTGGTGCCCGGTGCCGCCGGCCGCGGCTCCGCGCGGCTGATCCGCGGCGGCGCGACCTACGACGAGGGCGCGGTCGGCGTGATGCTCGGCGGGCCGGTCGACGCGGCGATAGCGGTCAGCCAGGGCTGCCGGCCGATCGGGCCGAACATGACGGTCACCGCGGCCGACGGGAACGTGCTGCTCGGCCTGGCGGGCCAGCCGGCGCTGGAGAAGCTGCGCGAGATCGTCGACTCGCTCGGCCCGCAGGAGCGCGACTCCGTCGCGACGGGCCTGCACCTCGGCGTCGCCATGGACGAGTACGCCGAACAGCACGAGAACGGCGACTTCCTCATCCGCGGCGTGCTCGGCACCGATCCCGAGCGCGGCGGGGTGGCCGTCGGCGACATCGTCGGCGTCGGGCGCACGGTGCGCTTCCAACTGCGCGACGGCGCCAGCGCCGGACGGGAACTGGACGCGGTGCTGACCGCCTGTCGCGAGCGTCCCGGCTACAGCACGATCGGCGGCGCGCTGGTGGTCTCGTGCAACGGCCGGGCCCGCGACCTGTTCCCGCAACCGCTCGGCGCCGGCCACGACATCCTGGCGGTGCGCGCCGGACTCGGCACGAACGCCGTGTCAGGATTCTTCGGCGCTGGAGAGATCGGGCCGGTCGGCGGGCGTAACCACCTGCACGGTTACACCGCGTCGGTGCTGGCGTTCGCCGAGCGCGACGCCCGGATCGTCTAGCCCGGATCGTCCGGCTACGCGCGGCTCCGGTACCGTTCCGATCAACGCTGTTCTCGAACGACGCCGTCTGGTGACGCCTGACGCCTGACGTCCGACGCCTTAAGGAGGCGCATGCCGGTGAAGCCCACCGAGCGGGTCCTGGCGATCGACATCGGTGGCACGAAGCTCGCGGTCGGCGTCGTGGACAGCGGCGGCCGAGTGCTGGAGAGCCTGCGTGGCGCTACGCCGCAGTCGATCGTCCCGGACGGCGGCGAGCTGATCCTGCGCACTCTGCTCGGGCTGATCGGCGAGCTGAAGACCGACCCGGCGCAGTTCGTCGGCGTCGGCGTCGGCTGTGGCGGGCCGATGCGCTGGCCGCAGGGCGAGGTCTCGCCGCTCAACATCGAGGCCTGGCGCGGCTTCCCGCTGCGCGCACGGCTGGCCGAGGCGTTCCCGGGGCTGCCGGTGCGCGTGCACAACGACGCGGTCTGCCTCGCGGTCGCCGAGCACTGGCGCGGCGCCGGGCAGAACACGCAGGACATGCTCGGCATGGTCGTCTCCACCGGCGTCGGCGGCGGCTTGATCCTGGGCGGCCGGCTGATCGACGGCCGCACCGGCAACGCGGGGCACATCGGCCACATGATCGTCCACGCCGACGAGCCGCTGTGCGCCTGCGGGGCGATCGGCTGCCTCGAAGCCGTCGCCTCCGGCCCCCGGCTGACCGGTTGGGCCGCCGAGCAGGGCTGGCGCCCCGGCGTCCCGGCGCAGCAGCGTGCCGGCCGCGAGTTGGTCGACGACGCCCGACGCGGGCATCCGATCGCGCTGACCGCGCTGCGGCGCGCCGGCAGGGCGCTGGGCCTGGCGATCGCCTCGTCCACCGTGCTGTGCGACGTCGAGGTCGTGGCGATCGGCGGCGGCCTGTCACAGGCGGGCCCGCTGCTGTTCGATCCGCTTGAGGCCACGCTGCGCGAGCGGCTCGGGCTGGAGTTCGCCCGCGGGGTGCGGGTCGTCCCGGCGGCGTTCGGCCAGGAGTCGGGGCTGGTCGGGGCGGCGGCGCTGATCGTTCACCCGGAACGTTACTGGGCTCCTGGGGACTGAGGACCGAGGGACTGACGCGGCGTCAGCGCGTCAGGGGATGGCGGCGAAGTAGGAAGAGGAGACGGCGAAGGCGCATCCGGTCACTGCGAAAGGGGCCGGATGCGCCTTCGACTTACTGCTGACTTACTGCTTGCTGGTGCGAACCGCCGGTGGTGCTAGTGCAGGGCCGGTGCCGGACTCGCCGTGGCCTCGTCCTTACCGTCGGGGGCGGCGTCCGCCGGGCCCTCGGGTGCGGCCTGCGGCGCGGGGGCGCCGGCCGAGCGCAGCGTGACCTGCTTGAGGAACAGGCTCAGGACGAAGCCGAGCGCCATGATCACGGCCGCCACCTCGAAGACCACCTGCATCGCCAGCACGAAGGAGTGCAGCACGGTCGCCTCGATGCCCGGGTACTTCACGTTGAGCGTGTCGAGGCTCTTGCGGCTGATCCCGGTGGCGTTGCCGCCGGTGTCGAAGACGCTCGCCCGCGCGCCGAGCGCCGACGCCATGTAGTGGCCGAGCCGGTTGGTCAGCAGCGCGCCGAAGATGGCCGTGCCGAAGGAGCCGCCCATGTTCCGGAAGAACAGGTTCGCCGAGGTGCCGGTGCCGATGTCCTTGAACGGCAGCGCGTTCTGCACGGCCAGCGTCAGGACCGGCATCACCAGGCCGAGCCCGGCGCCGAGCACGAACATGTAGATCCCGCGCTCGGTGGCCGAGGTCTGCTCGTCGATCCGGGACATCAGGAACATGCCCACCGTGGCGACCGCGGTGCCCGCGATCGGGAAGGGCCGGTACTTGCCGATCCTGGAGATCATCCGGCCGCTGATGATCGACGCCGGCATGATGCCGAACATCATCGGCAGGATCGCCAGGCCCGCCATCGTGGGCGAGTAGCCGACCACCAGCTGGAGGTACAGCGAGATGTAGATCAGCGAGCCCATCATGGCGATGCCGAGCACGAACGCGATGACGTTGGAGACCGTGAAGACCGAGTTGCGGAACAGGTGCATCGGCAGGATCGGCTCGGTGGCGACCCTCATCTCCCAGAACACGAAGAGGGCCAGCATCGCCGCGCTCGCCGCGATCAGGGCGAGGATGGTCGGCGAGCCCCAGGCGTAGTTCTTGCCGCCCCACTCGGTGACCAGCAGCAGCGCGGACGCCCCGCCGGCGACCAGCGCGGCGCCGACGTAGTCGATCTTGTGCTTGATCTGGCTGTCGCGCACGTGCAGCACGATCGAGACCACGATCAGCGCCACGATGCCGATCGGCAGGTTGACGTAGAAGATCCAGCGCCAGCCGGTGACCCCGAACAGGTGGCTGCGGTCGGTGAAGAAGCCGCCGATCAGCGGGCCGAGCACCATCGCCAGCATGAAGACGCCGCCGAAGTAGCCCTGGTACTTGCCGCGGTCCCGGGGCGGGACGACCACGCCGATGATCGTGAAGACCAGCGCCATCAGGCCGCCGCCGCCGAGGCCCTGTAGGGCGCGGAAGGCGATCAGCTCGCCCATGTTCTGCGACATGCCGCACAGGGCGGAGCCGACCAGGAACAGGGTGATGGCGAACATGAATATCTTCTTCGGACCGTAGAGGTCCGCGAGCTTGCCGTAGATCGGCGTGACGACCGTCGAGGCGAGCAGGTATGCGGTGACGACCCACGCCTGGTGCGCCAGGCCGTTGACCGGGTCGAGGTCCTGCACGATGGTCCACAGCGCGGTGGACACGATCGTCTGGTCGAGCGCGGCCAGCAGCATGCCGAGCATCAGGCCGCTGAAGACCACCATGATCTGCCGGTGCGACATCAGTGGGCGGCCGTCCGCCGCCGTCGCGGGTGCGTTCATTTCATGCATCCTTCGGTGTCGCGGACGAACCTGTCGAGCAGCTTTGCCAGCACCTGGACCTCGTCCGCGCTCCACGCGGACTCGTCCAACGCGGTGTGTACCGCGGCCACCCGGTTGTGCCAGTACTCCTGCACGAAGTCGTGTCCCCGTTCGGTGAGCCCCACCTGGAACGCGCGCTTGTCGTCGGGTTCCGCGCTGCGCTCGACGTGTCCCTCGTTCTCCAGCGCGTGCAGGTGCCGGCTGACGGTGGACAGGTCGAGCGAGCACTCCTTCGCCAGCGCGGAGGCGCGCATCGGTCCCAGCTTCGACAGCACGAACAGGACGGAGACCCGGCCGTGCTCGCTGGTCTGCTCCACCGACCGCTGCCGGTTCTTGGCCTGCATCATCACCGAGCGCACCGATTCGATGAGCTCGTTCACGTCCTGGATCGACGGCCTGACCGCAGCGGCCTGGGGCGCCTCGGGAGCGGAGCGCGCCGTGCCGGCGGGCTGCTCATGGGTGCCGACGGGCATGGGGACCTCGGTTGTGTGAGGGCTCGTGGATAGTTGCTTGCGCCCTGCAACTATAGAACTAGTTGCTTGTGCCGTGCAAGTAACTTTGGTGGAAAGCCGTTTTCGTTATCCGATCGCGATCGCGATCCGCGTAGTCTCTGGGACATGGCGACCACTTCGACCGTGACCCTCGACGATGTGCTGGCGGCCCGCAAGCTGCTCGCCGACATCGTCCGCCACACCCCGCTGGCCTGGTCACGGCCGCTGTCCGAGCAGATCGGCGGCGAGGTCTGGTTCAAGTGCGAGAACCTCCAGCGCGCCGGGTCGTTCAAGATCCGCGGCGCGTACGTCCGCATCCACAACCTGCCGCCGCACGAGCGGGCCCGCGGCGTGGTGGCCGCGAGCGCGGGCAACCACGCGCAGGGCGTCGCCCTCGCCGCGACTCTGCACGGCATCCAGTCCACCGTCTTCATGCCGGACGGCGCGCCGCTGCCGAAGATCGCCGCCACCGAGTCGTACGGCGCACAGGTCCGCTTCCACGGAAGCACCGTCGACGACGCGCTGGTCGCCGCGAAGCGGTTCAGCCAGGAGACCGGGGCCGCGCTGATCCACCCCTTCGACCATGCCGACATCATCGCGGGCCAGGGCACCGTCGCGCTGGAGATCCTCGATCAGTGCCCGCAGGTCAAGACCGTCCTGGTTGCCGCGGGCGGCGGCGGACTGCTGGCCGGGATCGGCACGGTCATGCACGCGCTGCGCCCCGAGGTGCGGGTCGTCGGCGTCCAGGCGGCGACGGCCGCAGCGTACCCGGCGTCGCTGACGGCAGGGACGCCCACGCGCATCGCGAACATGGCGACCATGGCCGACGGCATCGCGGTCGGCTGCCCCGGCGACGTGCCCTTCGGCATCATCCGGGAACTCGGCACCGAGATACTCACGGTCTCCGAGGAGTCGATCTCCCAGGCGTCGCTGCTCCTGCTCGAACGCAACAAGCTCGTCGTCGAGCCGGCCGGCGCGGTCGGCGTGGCGGCGCTGCTGGAGGCGGTGTCGGCCGGATCTGGATCGGTCGGGGCCGGGCCGATCAAGGCCGGGTCGGCCGGCGCTGTTCTTGTCGACGCTGGCCTTTCCGACGCAGTGCTGGCTCACACTGCCGTGTCTGACGCGGCGCTGCCCGAGTTCGAGCCCCCGATCGTCGCCGTCCTGTCCGGGGGCAACGTCGATCCGCTGCTCCTGCTGCGGCTGATCCGGCACGGGCTCGCGTCGGCGGGCCGCTTCCTGTCCCTCCGGCTGCGGCTGACCGATCGGCCCGGTGCGCTGGCCCAACTGCTCGCCGCGCTGGCCGCGGTGGACGCCAACGTCGTGGACGTCGAGCACGGCCGCACCTCCGCCGGGCTCGGCGTCGGCGAAGTGGAAGTCGCGGTCACCCTGGAGACGCGCGGTGCGGATCACGCCGCGGCCGTGCTGAGCCGCCTGACCGAAGCCGGCTACGCGCCCTCCGTGCAGTAGCCCGGCCGTTACTCGGCGATTGCCCAATTGGCCGGAGCCGGTCAATCTGCTGACGGCCGACTGACCGTCGCAATCACCTTGCCGGCCACGATCCGGGACCGCTCGACGGACACCAACTCGCCGGATCGGCGCCGCACGGTCGCCCGGCCCTCCGGGTCCGTCGGCCATTCCACCAGCTCACCGACCAGGTCGGACAGTGTCTCGCCGAACTGACCGTGCTCCTGCGGGTCCAGCCGGTAGCGCAGCACGACTCGTGATCCCACATGTTGTGTACTCACACGTACGGGGCCGCCCCGTGATGTACCGTCCACTCGGCGCCCCTTTGCGCTTTCGACCATCGCTAAGCGCGATACTAGGTGGGCACTACAGTATGGATTGACGGAGGGGTCGGGGCTCACCGCGACCCGCCCCATGGCCAGGAGGACCCGGACGTGACCTACGTCATCGCGCAGCCCTGTGTGGATGTCAAGGACAAGGCCTGCATCGAGGAGTGCCCGGTCGACTGCATCTACGAGGGCGAGCGTTCGCTGTACATCCACCCAGACGAGTGCGTTGACTGTGGTGCGTGTGAGCCGGTCTGCCCGGTGGAGGCGATCTTCTACGAGGACGACACCCCGGAGCAGTGGAAGGACTTCTACAAGGCCAACGTCGAGTTCTTCGAGGACCTCGGCTCGCCCGGCGGCGCGTCGAAGCTCGGCCTGATCCCCAAGGACCACCCGGTGATCCAGGCGATCCCGCTTCAGGGCGCGAGCCACTGAGCGGCTCGATGCCGAACGTCTCCACCCGCCTGCCGCAGTTCCCCTGGGACCGCCTCAAGCCGTACGCGGCCAAGGCCGACTCCCAGCCCGGCGGGCGGGTGGATCTTTCCGTCGGCACGCCAGTCGATCCGACGCCGGAGAGTGTGCGGCGCGCCCTGAGCGCCGCCGCCGACTCGCCGGGCTATCCGACGACGCACGGCACCGCCATGCTGCGCGAGGCCGCGTCCGGCTGGATGCGGCGGGCGCTTGGCGTGACCGTGGATCCCGTTGCGGTGCTGCCGCTGATCGGCTCGAAGGAACTGGTGGCCGCGCTGCCGGGGCAGCTCGGGTTGGCGGAGGGCGACGTCGTCGCGTATCCGGCCCCGGCCTATCCGACGTACGAGATCGGCGCGCTGCTCGCGGGCGCGACGCCGGTCCCGGTTTCCGACCGCGAACTGCTGGACGGCTGGATCGGGCGCGGCGAGGCGCCGGAGCATCTCCGGCTGCTCTGGCTGAATTCGCCGGGCAACCCGCACGGCAGGGTACTTTCGGCGGATGCGCTGCGCGCGATCGTCGCTTGGGCGCGGGCCCGTGACGTTCTGGTGGCCTCGGACGAGTGCTACATCACGCTCGGCTGGGAGGGGCCCGATCCGGCCTCGGCGCTGCACCCGGACGTGTGCGGCGGCTCGCACGAGGGCGTGATCTCGGTGCACTCGCTCTCGAAGCGCTCGAACCTGGCCGGCTACCGCTCGGCGTTCCTGGCGGGCGATCCGGCGGTGGTCGCCGAACTGCTCGAAGTGCGCAAGCACGCCGGAATGATGACGCCCGGCCCGATCCAGGCCGCTGCCGCCGCCGCGCTTGACGACGACGAGCACGCCGCCGCCCAGAAGGAGCGCTACCGTTCGCGCCGCGTCGTGTTGCGTGAGGCGCTGGAAAGCGCGGGCTTCCGGATCAGCCACTCCGAAGCCGGGCTGTACCTGTGGGCGTCGCGCATCGTCGACGGCGAGCCGGAGCCGTGCTGGGACACCCTCACGTACCTCGCCGATCTCGGCATCCTGGTCGCGCCCGGAGAGTTCTACGGTCCCGGCGCAGAGCACCATGTCCGGATAGCGCTCACCGCGACCGACGAGCGCGTCGCGGCTGCCGCCGCCCGGCTCGCCGCGTGACCCGGATTCACCAGCTCCAACTGTCTTAGCACTCAGCTTGTCTGTTGGGCTTGTCTGTTGGGCTCACCCTTATCAGCTCAAAAGCAGGTGGCCTGCCGCTCCTTTACGGATGCGGCAGGCCACCTATGCGTTGCGCTGACGGCGTGTCAGCCCTTCGCGCTGTGCGCTGTCTTGTTGCTGTGCGCCGCCTTGGACGTGGCAGCGTGCTTGGGGATGTAATGCGTCGTCAGCTTCTGTGCGTCGGTTGCCACGTGCCGCAGCGAACTCGTCGCCACGTGCTGTGGCGCCGCGACTTCGTGCTCGGCCGCGGCCGGGGCCTGGGCCACCGTGGCAGTCGCTTCCTGCTGCGCGGACTGCATCGGCACCGACTCCGGCACGGCCGACACGGCCGACGAGCGGCCCTGCGCGAGGGCCGAGCCGAAGCCGGTCAGGTTGTCGAGCCCCGAGAAGTTGCCGACCAGCGGCAGCCCGCCCCGGCTGAGGGCGGTGGTCAGCGCGTTGAGCATCGACAGGCTGTCCAGCGAGGAGGTGCCGCTGTTGCCGGCCAGGCCCGCGACGTTCGACAGCCCGCCGGGGGTCAGCCCGCCGGACGTCAGCCCACTGACCACGGGCAGGTTGTTCAGCGCGGAGCCGGTGTTCGCCGTGTTGGTCAGTCCGCCGACCACCGGGAGGTTGGCGAGCGGCACTGCCTGGGTCAGGCTGCCGGTGTTGGCGGTGGCACTGTTGGCCAGGTTGCCGACCACCGGAAGCTGGCCGACCACCGGCAGGGTGTCCGCGTATGCGGACCCGGCCGCGGCGACCGGCAGTGCGACGGCGGCGGCGGCCGCCGCGGTGGAGGCGATTCGACGCCCGGCGTGGCTCATCTGTTGTGTCTCTCATTTCCGTGTGGACTGTACGGCCCGGGGCTGGCTGGCCCCCGCACCCCGGCCGGGTGGGCCGACGACGGCCCGGATGACGCCCCGCCGCGATACTCCGGACCGGGTCGTCGCTCTCGTCGAACTTGGCCGGGGCTTTGCGTGTGGCTGTGGGGTCGCCCGCCGCTGCGCGTCGGCCGACCCCGCGCCGTGGCCCCGGCCGAGTTCGAAGAGCGGGTCGTCGTCACTGGGAATTACGAGCCGGAGACGGCTGAGGTTTCGGCTCTTCGAGGTAACGTTTGAGTAAAGTGGCCGTTACTGTTTCGAAGTCCGAAGAATGGACCAGCGCATTTTCCGGCGAAACTCTTCGCCCGCTTACAGGCCATTGAGGTTCTGCACCGCACCCGTGACCGGGCTTTGCGCGCCCAGGACCGCCGTCACCGGCACCATCTGCGTCACGCTGCCGACCGTGCCGACCACCGGCACTTGCGTCCCGCTCAGCCCGCTCGTCACGTCGCCGACGGTTGGTACGCCGGCGTGATGCAACTGCGACACCAGGGGTGTCGCCTGCTCGACCAGTCCGTCGGTCAATGAGCTCGTCTGCGGCGCGATGCCCGAGGTCAGCGTGCCGAGCACGCCGTCTTGCAGCGCGTGCGGCGTGAGTTGCAGCGGTCCGCCGGACGTCGGGGCCAGCTGTGACACCAGGTTGGCCA
>NZ_DASYZI010000350.1:0-23757 GCF_035946395.1 Actinocrinis sp. | reverse complement strand
CGGCTGCCACGGCACTGGGAGTTGATGACGGGCAGCACTTCTTTACGGTCGGGTAACAATCGGCCCGAATTCACTCTTTCGAGCGACAAGCACATCTGGTCGAGGTCCGTTTCCTCCGCTTAGTCTCGGCAATCCGCACTGCGTTTCCGCATCTGCACTGCTTCCCGGCATTCCGTCCCGTGCTGCCGGGGCCGGGCGATGCCCGCAGGGCGGGACCGAGGCCAAGGGAGCCCCTCGTGGGAGTTGAGATCCGGGTCGAGGGGCTGACCAAGTCCTTCGGCAGCCAGGTGATCTGGCGGGACGTGTCGCTGACGCTGCCCGCCAGCGAGATCTCGGTGCTGCTCGGTCCCTCCGGTACCGGCAAATCCGTCTTCCTCAAGACCCTGGTCGGCCTGTTGCGCCCGGATCGCGGCTCGATCTGGATCGAGGGGCGCGACGTCACACGGCTGCGGGAACGCGAACTGTACGAGGTGCGCAAGCTGTTCGGCGTGCTGTTCCAGGACGGTGCGCTGTTCGGCTCGATGAACCTGTACGACAACATCGCGTTCCCGCTGCGCGAGCACACCAAGCGCCACGAGAGCGAGATCCGGCGCGTGGTGATGGAGAAGATGGAGCTGGTCGGGCTGCTCGGCGCGGAGGGCAAGCTGCCCGGGCAGATCTCCGGCGGCATGCGCAAGAGGGCCGGCCTTGCCCGCGCGCTGGTGCTCGACCCGCAGATCATCCTGTTCGACGAGCCGGATTCCGGGCTCGACCCGGTGCGCGTCGCGTATCTCAACCAGCTGATCGTCGACCTGAACGCGCAGATCGACGCGACCTTCCTCATCGTGACGCACGACATCGCCTCCGCGCGCGTGGTGCCGGACAACATCGGCCTGCTCTTCAGCCGCGAACTGGTGATGTTCGGCCCGCGCGAGGCGCTGCTGACCAGCGACGAGCCGGTGGTGCGCCAGTTCCTCAACGGCCGGATGCAGGGCCCGATCGGCATGGCGGAGGAGAAGGACGCCGCGCTGGTCGAGCAGGAACTCGCCGAGCTGAGCAACGGTTCGAACGGGAAGAACGGCACCGGGAACGGGAATGGCAACGGGTACCCGGACCCGGCCGGGGAGGGGATGGCGCCGAGGCTGCTGCCCGGTCCCGGCGTCCCGCTCTCCCCTCGCTGGCAGGCCATCGCGCAGCGCGCGGCCGGTGGCCTGGAAAGTGGCCCGGAAAGTGGCCCGGAAAGTGGCCTGAGCAGCGATGATCTACGCAGCGATGGTCCGCGCAGCGATCCATATGGTGACCCGGACGAGGAGTCGACCCTCGAATCGGCGCCCGAGTACACCGGGCCGCCGGACTCCGGGTTCGGATTCGGTCCCGGCTCGCAGCGCGGCGACGAATCAGGTCTCGGACAAGAATCCGCCGGTCCCGGCGGCTCGTCCTGGCTGACGGGGCGCGACTGATGGCGTTCTCCCCGGCCGGCCCGTTTCGCGAGTCCGGCAAGCTGTTCGCGCTCGGGCTCGACGTGCTGCGCACCCTGCCGCGCCGTCCGGTGCAGTGGCGCGAGTTCATCCAGCAGGCCTGGTTCATCGCCAGCGTCACCATCCTGCCCACGGCGCTGGTCTCCATCCCGTTCGGCGCGGTGGTCGCGCTCCAGTTCGGGAACCTGGCCCAGCAGCTCGGCGCGCAGTCATACACCGGCGGCGCGTCCGTGCTCGCGGTGCTGCGCGAGGCCTCGCCGCTGACCACCGCCTTGCTGATCGCCGGGGCCGGCGGCTCCGCGATCTGCGCGGACCTGGGCGCCCGCAAGATCCGCGAGGAGATCGACGCGCTCGAAGTGCTCGGCATCGACCCGGTGCACCGGCTGGTCGTGCCAAGGGTGCTGGCCACGATGCTCGTCTCCGGCCTGCTCAACGGCCTGGTCTCGGTGGTCGGCGTGGCCGGCGGCTACTTCTTCAACGTGGTCGTGCAGCACGGCACGCCAGGTGCCTACCTCGCCTCGTTCACCGCGCTGGCCCAGCTGCCCGACCTCTACGCCGGCGAGATCAAGGCACTGGCGTTCGGGGCCATCGCCGCGATCGTGGCCTCGTACAAGGGCCTGAACGCCAAGGGCGGGCCGAAGGGCGTCGGCGAGGCGGTCAACCAGTCCGTGGTCATCACCTTCCTGCTGCTGTTCTTCACCAATTTCGTGATGACCGCGATCTACTTCCAGATCGTTCCGCCGAAGGGGTCGTGATCCGCCCATGTCGCTGATCGACCGCCTCTCGCGCGGTGCCCCCCTGCGCCGACTGCTGGGCGGGCCGCTGGACGCCTTGGACGACCTCGGCCGCCAGATGCACTTCTACGCCAGGTCGCTGGCCTGGTCCGGGCGCACGCTGCGGCGCTACCGCGGCGAGGTGCTGCGGCTGCTGGCCGAGGTCAGCTTCGGCACCGGCGCGCTCGCGGTGATCGGCGGCACCGTGGGCGTCATCGCGGTGCTGACCTTCTTCACCGGCACCGAGGTCGGCCTACAGGGCTACGCGGCGCTCAACCAGCTGGGCACCACGAACTTCGCCGCCTTCATCGCCGCCTACTTCAACACCCGCGAGATCGCGCCGCTGGTCGCCGGGCTCGCCCTCTCGGCCACCGTCGGCTCCGGCTTCACCGCGCAGCTCGGCGCCATGCGGATCAACGAGGAGGTCGACGCGCTCGAAGTGATGGGAGTGCCGTCGCTGCCCTTCCTGGTCACCACGCGCATGATCGCCGGTTTCGTCGCGGTCATCCCGCTCTACGTGATCGGCCTGCTCTCCTCGTACCTGGCCTCGCGGTTCATCACGACGACCTACTACGGGCAGTCCACCGGCACCTACGACCACTACTTCCACCAGTACCTGCCGCCGGTGGACGTGCTGTGGTCCTTCGGCAAGGCGATCATCTTCTCGGTCGTGATCATCCTCGTGCACTGCTACTACGGCTACAACGCCAAGGGCGGCCCGGCCGGCGTCGGCGTCGCGGTCGGCCGCGCGGTGCGCACCGCGATCGTCGCGATCACCATCATCGACTTCTTCCTCAGCCTGGCCATCTGGGGATCCACCACCACCGTCCGCATCGCCGGGTGACGCCGATGTCGAATACAAGTCCCGAGCGCCCGATGGCGCTGCGCCTCTACGGCGTCGTGTTCGTCGTGATCATCGCGCTGCTCGTGGCGCTGACCGTCGCGCTGTATCAGCACGCATTCACGCCGGTCGTGCACGTCACGCTGCAAGCGGACTCGGTCGGCGACCAGCTCGAAACCGCCGCCGACGTGAAGCTGCGCGGCATGATCGTCGGCCAGGTGCACGGCATCAGCTCCAACGGCACGTTCGCCACGGTCGACCTCGCCCTCGACCCGGCCGACGTCGGCCAGATCCCGTCGAACGTCGACGCCCGGCTGCTGCCCAACACGCTGTTCGGCAACACCTACGTGGATCTGGAGATCCCGCCGGGTCCGCCCGGGCGCCCGATTCGGGCCGGCGACGTCATCCCGCAGGACCACTCGCAGGCGGGCATCGAGGTCCAGCGGGTGCTCAGCGACCTGCTGCCGCTGCTGCGCACCATCCAGCCCGGCAAGCTCAACGCGACCCTCGCCGCGTTCGCCGACGCGCTGGAGGGCCGCGGCGACGAACTCGGCGCGAACCTGGTCCGGGTGGATCAGTACATTTCGAAGCTCGACCCGCTGCTGCCCGCGGTCCAGGCCGACCTGCGGGAACTGGCGCAGGCCACCGACGTGTTCAACGCCGCGGCCCCGGATCTGCTGGCGGTGCTGGGCAACTTCACCGCCACCAGCCAGACGATCGTGGCCAAGGCCGACCAACTCGCCTCGTTCCTCACCGGGACGCAGTCCTTCGCCAGCACCGCGCGCAGCGTCCTGGAGCAGGACGGCCAGCGGATCATCACCGTCGCCCAGGTCTTCGCGCCGACCACCGCGCTGCTCGACGAGTACTCGCCGGAGTATCCCTGCCTGCTGAGCGGTCTGGCCCAGCAGGAGCCGCGCCTACAGCAGGTGTTCAGCAGCGGGGAGCTGCACATCACCCTGGCGGTCGTGATCCCACGGGCGCCGTACAAGCCCAACGAGACGCCGCGCTACGACGACCGCTCGGGTCCGGACTGCCGCGGCCTGCCCGACCCGGTCGTGCCGGCGCCCGCGGTCAAGCTCGATGACGGCACGTCAGGCAGCGCCGGGTCAAGCAGCCCGCTGACCAGCGGCTTGGCCGGAACGCTGAGCGAGCAGCACGTCGTGGACGCGATCCTGGCCCCCGTCATGGGCGTGCCGCCCGAGCAGGTGCCGGCGGTGGCCACCCTGCTGTTCGGCCCGCTCGCCCGCGGAACGGCGGTGAGCGTGTCGTGAGTTCCTCACCGTCCCGCGCGGTCGTCGCGCCGCTGATCAAGTTCACCGTCTTCGCCACGGTCACCATCCTGGCCACGGCGGTGCTCGCCGCGACCATCGGCAACTTCTCGTTCGCCCCGACCACCACCTACCACGCCGTGTTCAGCGACGTGACCGGGGTGGTCGCCGGCGACGACGTCCGGATCGCCGGAGTACGCGTCGGCGCGGTCACCGGCATCTCGATCAAGGACCGCACCGAGGCCGAGCTCACCTTCACCGTCTCCAGCGACCACCCGCTCTACACCAGCACGCACGCCGAACTGCGCTGGCGCGACCTGGTCGGCGAGCGGTACCTGGCCCTGGTGGACGGCGCCGGGGACGAGACCAGGCTGCCGTCCGGCGGCGAGATCCCGCTGTCGCAGACCACTGCCGCGCTGGATCTGACCGTGCTGTTCCAGGGCTTCAAACCGCTGTTCGCGGCGCTGAGCCCGCAGGACGTGAACAAGCTGGCCTTCGAGATCATCCAGGTGCTCCAGGGCGAGGGCGGCACCATCGACGGCCTGCTGGCCGAGACCGCCTCGCTCACCTCGGCGCTGGCCGACCGCGACCAGCTGATCGGCTCGGTCATCGACAACCTCGATGGCGTGCTGACCGCGCTCGACCAGCGCGGCGACCGGTTCGGCGCGCTGCTCGACCAGCTCCAGCGGCTGATCTCCGGGCTGGCGCAGGACCGTGACGCGATCGGCTCGTCGCTCGGCAACATCAATGCCCTGGCGGCGGCGGCCTCGGGACTGCTCGACCAGGGGCGCCCGGCGCTGTCCGGCGACCTCAGCCAGCTGACCACGCTGACCGGGACGATCGACAGGAACCAGAAGACGGTCGAGAGCATGCTGAAGAACCTGCCGGTCAAGCTGAACGCGGCGACGTCCGTCGGCGACTACGGGTCCTGGTTCAACTTCTACCTCTGCGACTTCGACGGCACCATCACGCTGCCGGTCACCGGGCAGGGCCTGACCCCGGACTTCCACGCGGCCCAGGCGAGGTGCGGCGGATGACCCCGTTCCGCGAACGCAACCCGGTGGTCATCGGCGCCGTCGGCCTGGCGCTGATCGCCGCGCTGCTGTGGGCCGCGTTCAACGTGGACCGGCTGCCGCTGATCGGCGGCGGCACCGGCTACTCGGCGGCCTTCAGCGAGGCCGGGGGACTGAAACCGGGCGACGAGGTGCGCATCGCCGGGGTCTCCGTCGGCAAGGTCACCGGGGTCGGCCTGGAGGGCGACCACGTGCGGGTCGACTTCGAGATCAAGGGCGGCCCGCAGTTCGGCGTGGGCACCGGGGCGTCGATCCGGATCAAGACCGTGCTCGGCCAGATGTACCTCGCGCTGGAGCCGCAGGGTCCCGGGCAGCTCGACCCCGGCACGGAGATTCCGCTGAGCCGCACCGTCTCCGCGTTCGACGTGGTCGACGCCTTCAGCCAGCTGACCACGACCGTCCAGCAGGTCGACACGACGCAGCTGGCCACCTCGCTGAACACGATCTCCTCCGCCTTTCAGAACTCCCCGGCCGACGTGAAGGCCTCGCTCGACGGGCTCTCCCGGCTCTCGCAGACCATCTCCTCGCGCGACGCGGCGCTGGGCGAGCTGCTCTCGCACGCCGACAGCGTCAGCGCGGTGCTCTCCGAGCGCTCGGACCAGCTGGCCACGCTGATCCAGGACGGCGACCTGCTGCTCCAGGAGATCGAGGCACGCCGCGAGGTGATCCACGAGCTGCTGGTGAACACCTCCTCGCTGGCGGTGGAGCTGTCCGGTCTGGTCACCGACGACCGGGCGAAGATCGGGCCCGCGCTGAGCAACCTGCACGCGGTGCTCGGCCTGCTCCAGCGCAACCAGGACGAGCTCGACCAGGGCATCAAGGCGCTCGGCCCGTTCGTGCGGGTGTTCGCGAACAACCTCGGCAGCGGCCGCTGGTTCGACACGTATCTCCAGAACCTGGTGTTGACTCTTCCACCCTCGGTGCGCACCCAGTCCGGAGGCCTGCCGTGACCCCGACCAAGCGCCGCATCAGCATCCTGGCAGCCGTGCTCGCGCTCGGCCTCGCCGGCGGGCTGCTGTACGCCTTCTGGCCCTCGGCGCCGGCGGTGAACGTCACCGCGTACTTCACCCGGGCCGTCGGCATCTATCCGGGCTCTGATGTCAGGATCCTGGGTGTGAGGGTCGGAGCGGTCACCGCGGTCAGGCCGCAGGGCGACAGGGTCGAGGTCGATTTCGAGTACGGCGCGGGCTACAAGGTGCCGGCGGACGCGCAGGCGGCGATCGTCACCTCGTCGGTGGTGAGCGACCGCTACGTGCAGCTGCTGCCGGTCTACCGGGGCGGCGCGGTGATGGCCGCCGGCGCGGTGATCCCGGTGAACCGCACCGCGGTCCCGGTCGAGCTCGACGACACCGTCAGCAGTCTCAACACGCTGTCGGTCGCGCTCGGGCCGCAGGGTGCGAACTCGGACGGCGCGCTCTCCCGGCTGCTCGGGGTGAGCGCGGACAACCTGAACGGCCAGGGCGCGAAGCTGCACCAGACCGTGCAGGACCTCTCCCAGGCCGCCGGCACGCTGTCCGACAACCGGCAGAACCTGTTCGGCACCGTGGACAACCTCCAGACCTTCACCGCCAAGCTCGCCTCGGACGACCAGCAGGTGCGCGCGTTCGAGTCGGATCTGGCCGACGTGTCCGCGCAGTTGGCCGCGGAGCGCCAGGATCTGGCCGACGCGCTGAAGAACCTGGCCTCCGCGCTCGGCGACCTCTCCGCCTTCGTGCACGACAACAAGGCCGAGATCACCTCGGATGTCAACGGCCTGAACGACATCGCGGGCATCCTGGCCAAGGAGCAGTCCGCGCTCACCGAGTTCCTCGACGTCGCACCGGACGCGCTGAGCAACCTGGCCAACGCCTACAACCCGGCGGCGGGCACCCTGGACACCCGGATGAACGTGCAGCAGACGCAGAATCCCGCGCTGTTCCTCTGCTCGCTGCTCGACTCGTTCGGCCAGCAGATCGATTGCAGCGGACTACAGAAGCTGTTCAGCACGCTGCCGTCGCTGCCGACCGCCAACCCGGTCACCGGCCTGCTCGGCACCGTGGACAAGACGCTCGGCGGTCTGCTGGGAGGCAAGCAGTGAGCAGTGTTCGTGCCCGCCGCCCCGGCACGCGCCGTCTCGCCGCGCCGGCGGTCGCCGCGAGCGCGGCGCTCCTGCTCGGCGGCTGCCAGTTCGGCGGCCTGGCGAGCCTGCCGCTGCCCGGCGCGCCGGCGCAGGGTGGCAACGTCTACCACGTCACGGTGGACTTCGCCGACGTGCTCGACCTGGTGCCGCAGTCCGCGGTGAAGGTCAACGACGTCACCGTCGGCGCGGTGGACAGCATCGACCTGGTCGGCTGGCACGCCGAGGTGCACGTGCGTATCGAGAACTCGGTGCACCTGCCGGACAACGCCGTCGCGGACATCAAGCAGACCAGCCTGCTGGGCGAGAAGTACGTCGCGCTCTCCGCGCCGACCGACGCGCCCGCCAGCGGCGCCCTGCACGACGGATCGCTGATCCCGCTGTCCCGCACCGGCGCCAACCCCCAGATCGAAGAGGTGCTCTCGGCGCTGTCGGCGCTGCTCAACGGTGGCGGCGTGGCGCAACTGCACACCATCACGGTGGAGCTGAACAAGGCGCTGAGCGGCCGTGAGCAGAACCTGCGCGATTTCCTCGTCCAACTCGACACCTTCGTCGGCGGGCTGAACAAGCAGCGTGACGACATCATCCACGCGCTCCAGGGCATCGACCAGCTCTCCAAGACGCTCAACGATCAGCACACTGTCATTACCGCGGCAGTGGACCAGATCCCCGGTGCGCTCAAGACGCTCGGCGACGACCGGCAGACGCTCACCAACGTGCTCACGTCGCTGTCCAGCCTCGGCGACGTGGGCGCCCGCGTGATCAACGAGTCGCAGGACAGCCTGCTGACCGACCTGCGCGACCTGCTTCCGGTGCTGACCGAGCTCAACCAGGCGGGCACGGACCTGCCCAACGCCCTCGACCTGCTGCTGACCTATCCGCTGCCGCAGGGCCTCAACGCCGCGGTCAAGGGCGACTACGTCAACCTGAAGATCACCGCGGACCTGAACCTGAGCGACCTGTACCACAACCTGCTCGGCGGCCTGCTGCCTCCGGGCACCAAGCCCACGCCCAAGCCCGGCCAGCCGACCCCGACGCCGATCCTGCCGCTGCCGTCGCTCCCGATCCCGCTGCCCAGCCTGCCGCTGTCCCTGCCGTCGTGCCTGCTGCTGTGCGGAGGCGGCGGGAGCCACGCGTCCTCCCCGCCGGGACCGAGCCCGTCCCCAAGCGCCGGGCTGTGCATCATCCTGTGCCTCGGCGCGCAGAACTCGGCGGCGCAGGTCGACCCGAATCTCGCCGCCCTGATGACCGAGGGGATGGCCGCGTGATCACCCGAGCCGTCCGGATCCAGCTGCTCGCCTTCGGCGCGATCACCGTGCTCGGCATCGGCTACGCCGGCGCCGACTACGTCGGTCTCGGCAAGAGCGTGATCAGCCCCGGATACACCGTGCGCGCGGACTTCGCCGAGACCGGCGGCATCTTCACCAACGCGGAGGTCACCTACCGGGGCGTGCCGGTCGGCCGGGTCGGCTCGATCCAGCTGGACTCGACCGGCGTGCTGGTCGATCTGGACATCCAGCACGGCACGCGGATCCCAGCGAACACCATCGCCGTCGTGGCCGACCGGTCGGCGGTCGGCGAGCAGTACGTCGATCTGCAACCGAGGTCCGACTCCGGACCGTATCTGACCGGCGGCAGCACGATCCAGCGCGCGGACACCCGCACCCCGCTGCCGACCACGACGCTGATGGTCAATCTCGACCGCCTGGTCAACTCGGTGAACAAGAACGATCTGACGATCACCATCGACGAGCTCGGCGCGGCGTTCGACGGCACCGGCCCGGACCTGCAACGGCTGATCGACTCCGGCAACTCCCTGATCAAGACGGCCAGCGACGACCTGCCGCAGACCACCGCGCTGATCGCGCAGTTGCAGCCGGTGCTCAAGACGCAGGTCGACGAGGGCTCCTCGATCGTCGGCTTCTCCCGCGACCTGGCGGCGCTGACCGGCCAGCTGAAGGCCAGCGATCCGGATCTGCGCAAGGTGCTCGACAACGGCATCACGGCGTCCGGCGAGTTGCAGAGCCTGTTGCAGTCGACCCAGCCGACCCTCGGCGTCCTGCTCGGCAACCTGATCACCACCGGCCAGATCGTCGAGGCGCGGCTGCCCGGCGTCCAGCAGATCCTGGTGACGTACCCCGTGGTCGTCTCCTCGGGCTTCACCGTGGTGCCCGGCGACGGCACCGCGCACTTCGGCCTGGTCCTCAACGTGAACAATCCGCCGGCCTGCACGTACGACACGCAACAGCGCGTGCCTGAGGACACCAGCCCGCGGCCCGCCAACACCGGCGTGCACTGCGACGAGTCGGCGAGCAGCGGCGTGGACGTGCGCGGCGCGCAGAACGCACCGACCGGCGGCTCGACGGGTGCGGCGAATGCGCTCTCGTCCTACATGACCGGAACCGATCCGGCGACCGGCGCGGCCCTCGGCCCCGACGGCCGGCCGGTCGAGATCGCCGCGAACGGCGGCGAAGCGACACTTCTGGGGAGGGACTCGTGGCAGTGGATGCTACTCGGCCCGATGGCGTGAGCGTGAAAGTGCGCGAGCGTGGGAGCGCCGACGCGGCGGGGGTGCGGCGCGAGAGCGCGCGCGAGCGGGTACGCACTCTCGCGCGTCCGGTCGGCCGCGCGCTGACGAGATTCAGGATGCTGCCTTGGCTGCTGGCCGCGGCACTCGTCGCCGGCGCGGTCGGCGTGGGCGTGCTCGACTACAAGGTGCACCAGGAGAACCAGGCGGGCCAGCGCGACCAGGCCGTCCTGGCCGCCGCGCGGCAGGAGGCCCTCAACTTCATCTCGATCGACTACCGGAACTTCGCCCAGGACAGCAAGAACGTGCTCTCCGGCGCGACCGGCGACTTCAAGCAGCAGTTCACCGACGAGTCGAACACGTTGCAGAGCCTGGTCGACCAGAACAAGGCGATTTCGTCAGGCCAGGTGCTGCAAGCCGGCGTGATGACGTCGAGCGCGAGCGCCGCAAGGGTACTGATCGTGGCGGACGCCACGGTCGCCAACACGGCCGCGCCGTCGGGCCAGGTCCGCAACTACCGTCTCCAGATGGACCTGGTCGAGCAGGGCGGCCAGTGGCTGACATCCAACATCGAGTTCGTCGGCTGACGCGGACGGAAGGGAGAACAGAGCCGTGCACGAGTCTCAGTCCGAGCCGCGAGCGCAGCAGCAGTCCGCGCAGCAGCAGGCCCAGCAGCCCCAGTCGCAGCAACACCGCACGCGCAGTCGGCTCGTCGCCGACGGCCAGACCTCGCGTCGCCCCCGCGCCGTCGCCGGCCAGCGCGCGGCGGCCAAGCGAGCCGGGCAGCCCGCACAGACAGGGCAGCCGGTACAGTCCGGGCAGCCCGTTCCGCCCGACCGCCCCGCACAGGCTGTACAGCAGCAGTCCATCGCGACGGTCGCGACAGCCGAACCGGTCGCGCCGCAGCGCGATGGTGAGGCGACCACTTCCGCAGTCAACACGGACGCGGTCGACACCGACGCTGCGACGGCGGCCACGGAAATCCCGGCCGCCGTATCCGCGGTTGCCGTATCCGTATCCGTATCCGAGTCCGATGTCGAACCTGATGCCGAACCCGGACTCGGTTCGAGCGCCCGCGCGAGCAAGAGCGTGCAGAGCCGCGGCGTGCGACGCGCCGTCGTCACGGCTGCGCTCGCGGTCGCCCTCATCGCCGTGGTCGCGATCGGAGCGGTGCTCACCATCCAGTACCGCGACGCGATTCGCACCGACCACGCGCGCACCGCCGCGATGGCCGCGGCCAAACGAGCGGCGCCGGTCATCTTCTCGTACGACTACCGCCATCTCGACCGGGACTTCAGCAAGGCCGAGGCGTTCCTCACCGGCTCGTTCCACGATCAGTACGCGAAGACGACGCAGACCGTGGTGAAGCCCACGGCGCTCCAGTACCACGGCGTCGTCAAAGCGACCGTCGCGCAGCCCGCCGACGGCAGTGCCGCCGCGGTCTCGGTGGTCTCCGCCTCGCCGGAGCAGGTCGTCGTCCTGGCGTTCATCGACCAGTCGACCACGAGCACCAGGGTCTCCGGTACCCAGGTCGACCAGAACAGGGTCCTGCTCACCCTCACCCACACCCCGCAAGGCTGGCTGGTCAGCGCGGTCGACGCCCTTTGAGGCGCGCTCGGCTGCTCGGCCGGGCGATATCGCGGGGCAGCGCTACGGCCGGTACGGCTTGTGGCGGCCGATCGCCCGACTGAGCAGACGCCTGCTGCCTTGCCGGTCGAGCGCGGCGGTCTGCCGTCCGGATCGGCGAAGTCCTGATGGCCGCTGTCGAAGAGCCCTGATAACACGGCACGCAGACGCCCCGCCGGCACACCACGCATCCGCGTGCTCGAACTCGGTCGTCCGGTCCGCTACATCTGCACGCCCTGAAGCCCGGATCGCGCGGCGTGTCGCTCCGGCGCTCAGGTTTCGTCCCGCCGCGTGGATTTCCTGCGCGCGCCCCGTGCCGTGAATCAGATTTCTGCTTATGTTCCGATTAGCGCGGGTTGCGCCTCGCTGTCGGGCATTTCGGGCTGCCGGGCCAGGGGAGGGGTCTTCCCTGGCCGGTCGGCTATCCCGCGCCGTTCGCTGATTCATCAGCCTACTTTGGGGGTTTACCCATGCACGCACCCAATGCCTCGCACCCTCGAACGTCCGGGCGCGTCAGGCGCCTCACCTTCACCGCGGCGGCCGGCCTGCTCGCCGTCGGATTGCTCGGGTCGCAGGCCGGATGGGCGCAGGCCTCGGTGGCCGCGACCGGTGCCACTGCCACAACCACAGCGGTCGTTCCTGCCGCGGCCCCGCACGCTGGTACCGGTACCGCCACCGCGCGTTCGGTCAACGTCCGTCAGGCGGCCACGGCGCCGCGGATCGCCCCGACCGCGCTGAACCCGGCGCAGCGGGCGGCGCTGAGCCGCGCCGCCGCCGCGCGTCCGGCGCTGCCGTCTAAGCCGACGACCGGCAGCAAGCCCGTGCCCGCAAAGGCCACGGTGTCCGGCGCGAACCACGTCGCGCACACGGTCGCGTCCGCAGTGATCCGCCCGCAGGTCGCACCGCCGGTGGTGACCAACTTCGCCGCAGTGAACGAGTCGCTGAGCGCCTGCGGCTGCCAGCCGCCGGACGTGAACGCCGCGGTCGGCGCGAACGAGATCACCGAGATGGTCAACCTCCGCCTTGAGGTCTACAACAAGGCCGGAGCCGCGCTGTGCGGCATCGGCCTGAACTCGTGGCTCGGCACGTCGGACAGCCTGTCGGACCCGCGCGTCATGTACGACAACGTCAACGGCCGGTACCTGTTCGTGCTGACCATCGTGCCCGCCTCCGGCACCGCCACCCCGGCGATCTGGCTCGGCGCGACGCAGACCAACAACCCGTGCGGCGGCTGGTGGATCTACCGGCCCACCTTCGCCGGCGGCTCCTTCCCGGCCGGCACGCTGCTGGACTACCCGATGATGGGCCAGGACCGCAATGCCATGCTGCTGTCCACCAACAACTTCCCGGCGTCGGGCGGCGAAAACTTCACCGTCTTCGGCGTCCCGAAGTCCGCGATCTACAGCGGCGGCGGCTTCAGCTTCAGCGCGTTCAGCACCGCCTCGTCCGTCACTCCCGTCAGCAACGGCGGCATCCCGATGATCTCCACGAGCCGCAGCTACTTCCTCGGCTCGGTCCCCGGCACCGGATACCGCCTGTACAACCTGACCAACAGCGGCGGGTCCGGCGCGGTGCTCACGTTGCAGGCGACCATCAGCTCGGCATTCAGCGCCCCGCCCCGGCGGGTCAACCAGCCCGGCACCACCAGCACGCTCGACCCGCTGGACGGGCGCATCGACTGGTCGCCGGTCAACGACGGCAGCTTCATCTGGTTCGCGCACGGCATCGACATCGGCGGGTTCCCCGGCATCCGCTACGGCGCGATCAGCATCTCCGCCAACAGCGCGACCGTCGCGGACGCCTATCACAGCGGCACCAGCGACGACTTCAACCCCTCGGTCGGCGTCGGCAACAGCCCCGCCGGCGGCAACTACATCTACGTCAACTGGGCCTACACCGACAGCCCGGCGGGCGTGGCCACCTCGGACACCGTCGACTCGGTCAACCCCGGCGGCGGCGTGCCCAGCCTGATCGGCACCGGCGTGGTCCTGGTCAACGGCTCGGCCACGGGGGAAACCCGCTTCGGCGACTTCTCCTCGGTGGCGATCGACCCGGCCAACTCGAACGGCAGCTGCGCGGTGTCCGCGCAGCAGTACTTCAATTCCGACGGCAGCTGGGCCACTCGGATCGCCCGACTCGGCACCTGCTGACCGCACCACGACAACAATGCAGCCGCAACGCAACTACAGTACGTAACTGACGGACCCCGTCGGGCAGCGATCTTCGGGTCGCTGCCCGACGGGCACATGCCGTGCGACACCCCGAGGATCGACGGAACGTTGCCACCCGCCGCCGCGTCAAACGACAGAATGCTGTCGACAGGGATCTCGTGGATCCGGAGTAACCCGCGGAGGCGCCCATGCCCGGTATGCCGCGTAGGCGACCGCTCCAGTTGGGAGCGCGAACGCTCCTGCTCACCACGCTTCTGGCGCTCATGGCCGGCTGCGCCGGCGCGGGCGCCGCACAGCCGGCCGGTGCACCGCAGGGCGCCGGTTCCGGCTCCGGCGCCGGTTCCGCGGGATCCGGTGGTTCGGCCGCGGCAGGCACGACGGGGACGGTGCCGTCCGCGACCGGTTCTTCGTCCGCTCCCGCGACCGCGCCATCCCCGCTCGGAGGCTCCGGATGTGCCGCTCCCGCGACGATCACCATCGTGCTCGGCCATGAGCCCGCGCCGGTGTGCATGCGAGTCGGCGACACGGTGACGATCACCGCTCCGCCATCTGCGCGCCAACCCTGGCAGCCGATGAAGAGCAGCGACGCGGCGGTGCTCGCCTGCACCTCGCACCAGGAGGACCAGGGCGCGCTGACCGCCGTGTGCCACGCGCTGAAACCCGGCGCGGTGATCGCGTCCACCATCACCGCGCCGTTCGCCGGTGATCCGCACGGCCCGCCGCAGTTCATGTGGAGCCTGACGATCCACGTCCTGCCCTACGTGTAAGAGCTCTTTGAAGCTGGCCTGACGTGATGCGGCTCCCCGGCCTGGTGACCGGGGAGCCGCATACGGTGCCGCATATGGTCGAACGCGTGCGCTGACTACCTCACTACCTCAGAGTCCGCAGTTGCGGCGTGGTGCCGGTCAGGATGCCGGGCCCGCCGAAGATCGGACCGTTGGCCGCGCGCAGCGCGCCTCCGGTGACCGGCAGCCCGCCCGCGGTGTACATGGCCTCGTCAAAGGCCAGGCCGTTGGTGGGCGTCTTGCCGACCGCGAACAGCGCGTAGGCGTTGCCGTTCAGGACGCTGCACGAGATGTAGTCGCCGACCATGTTGCCCTGGCTGGTGCTCGCGATCTGCGACAGGCTGAAGGGTCCTGCGACGGTCTGCGGCGCGCTCCACGTCGAGCCGCCGTTGGCCGAGGAGATGTACCCGACCTCCATCTGGCACGTGGACGCCGAGCAGTTGGCGTTGGGGTAGAAGTAGTAGTAGAGCCCGAGCTTGGCCGTGGTGCCCGAGGTGGCGTGGTCCACGCCGAGGCCGGGGATGAAGTGGTCCACCGTGCTGCTCGTCGCGTCGATCGGCACCCGGGTCACCGCGCTCCAGCTGGTGCCGTTCGTCGAGGTCGAATACACGATGTCGTTGGACGGGCAGCCGGAGCGGAACCGGCAGTCCTGCCAGGCCACGTACACCTTGCCGGAGGAGTCGATCTCGGCGCTGGGCAGCCCCTCGCCGTCACGCAGGCCGCCGTTCACGGTGTGCGCGTTGACCGTGGCGACCTGGACGCTGGCGTTCCACGAGGAACCGCCGTTGGTCGAGGTGAACGCGTCGATCGCGCTGCCGTTGTTCGAGTAGGGCACCACGACGGTGCCATTGGGCTGCACCAGCGGCTGCCCGCCCAGGCCCGTGGGCGAGCCGGACGGGGAGTTCAGCGCGGACCAGGTGACGCCGCCGTCGCTGGAGACCGCCATCGCCTCGGTGTTGAACGAGGAGGTGATGTCGAGCTCGATGTAGCAGTTGCCGTAGAACGGGCTGGTGGAGGTGTCGTCGCACACCACCCACTGCTTGTCGTAGCCCTGCCCGTCGAAGCCCGCCGCCTGCGTCGCGCTCTGCCAGGTCAGCCCGTCCGTGGACCGGTTGACCATCACGCCGACGGCGTTGCCGGTGGAGTCGATCGGCAGGCCCACGACCATCCACTCGCCGTGCTTGGCGTCGTACGCCACCGCCGCGTCAGAGACCTGCGCGTAGCTGCCGCCCTGGTTCACGGTGAGGCCGGGCATGAAGCCGTGGCTCCACGTGCTGCCGCCATTGGTCGAAGTCGCCCAGCCGAGGTCGGACGACCCGCCGCCGTACACGCGGCCGACCTGGAACGCCGAGACGATCGTGCTGCCGTAGGCGAAGGTGTCGGGTTCGACCTCGGTGGCGTGCTGCGCGTCGGTGTCGGTGAACGGGTCCGTACTCACCTGCGTCAGGGTGATGCCGCCGGAGGTGCCGACGGTCAGGGTGAAGGGCGTCGAGTGTGTCGCCGACGTTCCTGTCCCCGTGATGGTGATGCTGTAGGAGCCGTTCGGCGTCGAGGCCGCAGTGCTGAGCGTCAGTGTCGACGAACCACCAGCGGTCACCGAGGCCGGGTTGAAGGACGCTGACGCGCCCGCGGGCAGCCCGGTGGTCGACAGTGCCACGCTCTGCGCGCTGCCGGAGGTGACAGCGGTCGAAATCGTCGAGGTCGCGGAGTTGCCGGCGGTCACGGTGGCCGCCGACGGGCTCGCGGAGATCGAGAAGTCGTTGGTGGTCGTGGCCGGGGTCAGCACGACGTCGTCGTACTCGGTGAAGGTCGGGTCGCCGGGGTAGTTGTCGTCCTTGCTGGTGAGCGTCAGGGTTTAGTTGTGCCCTGAGGTCAGAGTGGCGCTGATCTGCTTCCAGCCGGAGTTGGACACGCAGGTCTTGGGCAGCACCGTGGTCGTGGTGGCCGCCGTGGTGTCCGCGAGGGTGGCGGTGGCCCAGTCGTACGTGACCGTGTCAGGGCAGGTCACGTCGTACCAGAACGTCAGCGTCCCGCCGCCGCTCGGCGCGGTGAAGGACTGCGCGATCGAGGACGAGCCGTTGGTCGGCGAGCTCGAACCCAGCAGCGCCGCGTAGGTGCCCGAGTGCGGGCTGGACGTGGTCACGCCGGTGGCCGGGCCGGTGGCGGTCCAGCCGGACAGGTTGCCGGTCTCGAAACCGCCGTTGGTGATGGTGGTCGCCGCTGCGGCCGACAGGGTGACGGCGGTCATCGGCGCCAGCACCAGCGCCGCGGTCACCGCCAGCCGGCGCAACGTGCGCGACCTCGCCGCGTTTGTCAGGGATGTGGGTATCAAGATCAGTATCCTCCATACAGCTGAGCTGTTGCCCGAGAGGAGAAAGGAACCCGCGGTCCGAGCTTGTGGCCGGGCCGTAGGGCGGTGCGTCGGCGCCCTGCCGCGACAGCAGCGGAGACAGGGCGTCCAATCGCGAAGTCTGGCAATGCATTGCGTTCACGACAAGTGTGGCGAACGTAACGATGAACCTGACGCGGCATTGACGCGGTGCTTCTCAAGGTTCACTGTGCGTATCAGGGCACCAGCTGCCGAGGATGTGCCCGGGACATCACCATCAACATGCTTATCCGTGCCTAGATCCGATCCGGAGAACGCATGCGCACCTCACGACTGCGTGGACTGAGCGTCCGCTCCCTGATCCATCGCCCCTTCATTCGCCGCTCTCTCATCCGCCGCCTGCTCGTCCCAGGCACGGCGGCCTCTCTCGCTGTTCTGAGCATCACCGGCCCGGCACAAGCGGCGGCAGTCCCGGCCTCAGCCGTGCCGAAGCCCTTCGGCTGCAACGTCGCGGCGCCTGCCGGGGTCATGCACTGCATGGGCTACACCGCCAAGCGCGCCGGCCGCACGGCGGCGATGACGGCCGGCCCCGCGACGACCGGCAGCCCGACCAGCGTCGGTTACGTCCCCTCGCAGCTGCGCTCAGCGTACAAACTGACCGCCGTCGGCAGCGCCGCCGAGACGGTCGCCATCGTCGACGCCTTCGACAACCCGAACGCGGCCTCGGACCTCGCGACGTATCGCAGCGCTTACGGCCTGCCCGCCTGCACCGTCGCAAACGGCTGCTTCAAGAAGGTGAACGAGCAGGGCTCGACCAGTCCGCTGCCGTCCACCGACTACGGCTGGGCCGAGGAGGAGTCGCTCGACGTCGACATGGTCTCGGCGATCTGCCCCGACTGCCACATCCTGCTGGTCGAGGCGAGCTCCGCGACCACCACGGATCTCGCCGCCGCGGAGAACGCGGCCGCGGCCGCGCCGGGCGTGGTGTCGGTCTCCAACAGCTGGGGCGGCGCCGAGTCCTCAAGCCAGACCTCTGCCGACAGCGCCTTCAACCACCCCGGCGTCGCCATCACGGCCAGCGCCGGTGACAGCGGCTACGGCACGAGCTGGCCGGCCACCTCGCCCTACGTGACCGCGGTCGGCGGCACCAGCCTGAGTACGGCCTCGAACGCGCGCGGCTGGACCGAGTCCGTGTGGTCCACGTCCTCGACCGAGGGCACCGGCGCCGGCTGCTCGTCGGTCGAGGCCAAGCCGTCGTGGCAGGCCGCGCTGAGCCTGCCGGCCGGCTGCAACAACCGGATCGACAACGACGTGTCCGCGGTCGCCGACCCCGCGACCGGCGTCGCCGTGTACGACACCTACAACAGTTGCGGCACGGGTTCGTTCTGCGACTTCCTGCTCGCGCTCGGCTTCGCCACCGGCGCGGACGGCTGGGTGCAGGTCGGCGGCACCAGCGCCTCGTCGCCGATCATCGCGTCTGTATACGCGCTGGCGGGCAACGCCTCGACGGTGAACTACGGCTCATATCCGTACAGCCACACGTCCGCGCTGTTCGACGTGACCTCCGGCTCGCTCGGCAGCTGCTCGCCGGCCTACCTGTGCACCGCCGAAACGGGTTACGACGGTCCGACCGGCCTCGGCACGCCGAACGGCACCGGAGCCTTCTGACACTGAGCCCTCTGACACAGAGCCCTCTGACACAGAGCTCCCTGACACAGAGCTCCCTAACACAGAGCTCTCTGACACAGAGCTCTCTGACACAGAGTTTTCTAACAGAACTGAAAGTTCCAGCACTGTAAGTGATGTCAGGGCAGGTCGCGGTGTCCGCAACGACGCCGCGACCATCGCCCGGCTTTCTGCGATTTCGGCGGTTGAGTACGTTCTGACCGCTCGGTTCACGTCGATCGCCGAATCCGGAGCGTCCCCATGTCCTTGACCGTCCCCAGAATCGCCGGCCTGCTCGCGGCCGGGCTCAGCTTGGCCGCCCTGACCGCGGGCGGGCCCGCGCGCGCCGCCACGGCGGCTCCGGCCGCGCTGGCGAACACGCCGCACTACAGCCTGCCGCTCGCCGCGCAGGAGTCGCTGTACTTCTACGACGCGCAGAAGTCGGGCCCCGCGCGCACCGACGGGGACCAGCCGCTGGACTGGCGCGGCGACTCGGAGCCGAGCGACGCCTGCGTGCCGCTGCAACCGAAGTCCAGCACCGTGCCCAACGGAGTGAACCTGTCAGCGGCCTTCATCACCGCGAACAAGTCGGTGCTCGACCCGGGCAACACCGGCTGCTTGAACCTGTCCGGCGGCTTCCACGACGCCGGCGACCACGTGAAGTTCGGGCTGCCGCAGAGCTACGCGGCCGCCACGCTCGGCTGGGGCATGTACGAGTTTCCGCAGGCCTACAAGACGCTGGGCACCTGGAACCACGGCCTGGACGAGATGAAGTGGTTCACCGACTACTTCCTGCGCTCCACGTTCCTGAACTCCTCCGGCCAGGTCGTCGCCTTCGCGTACCAGGTCGGCGAGGGCTCGGTCGACCACAACTACTGGGGCCCGTCGGAGTTGCAGAGTTCGACGACGTACCCGCGCCCGGCCTACCTCGCCAGCAGCGAGACGCCCGCCGCCGACCAGGCCGCGAGCGCCGCCGCGGCGCTGACCGTCGAGTCGCTGCTGACCGCGAGCAGCAACGCGACCTATTCGGCCAAGTGCCTGCAATACGCCGAGGCGCTCTACACCTTCGCCCGCGCGTACCCCGGCCTCGGCTACTCAGGAGGCTTCTACAACTCCGGCGGATACGTCGACAAGGAGGCGTGGGCGGCCGACTGGCTCTACCTGGCCACCGGCAACTTCTCCTACATCAACGACATCATCTCCACCAACTCCTCGGGCACCTACACCGGGTACCTGAGCAACATCGTGACCAACACCACCAACACCTGGCAGAACATCTGGGTCATGTCCTGGGACGCGCGCTGGGGCGGGGTGTTCAGCCTGCTCGACCCGATCGTGCAGGGCAACGCGAACGTGTCGGCGATCCTCCAGCAGCAGGTGCACTACTTCGACAAGTGGCAGGTGCAGTACTGGTCGCACGTCCCGCACGACAACACCAGCGACACCAGCTTCATCGCCACCACCCCGGCGGGCCTCTCCTACCTGACGACCTGGGGCGCGGCCCGCTACGACACCGCCGCGCAGCTGGAAGCCCTGGTCTACCGCAAGAGCTTCCCCGCCGACGCGCAGAGCACCGCGTTCACCGACTGGGCGATGGGCCAGATGAACTATCTGATGGGTGACAACCCGTCGAAGTGGTCGTACATCGTCGGCTTCGGCAGTACCACCCCGGGAGTCGGCTCGCTGGTCGGCGGCAGCGCGACCGCCGCCTCGCACCCGCACCACGCCGACGCGCACGGCTCGCTGACCAACAACCAGGGTGATCCGGCCAACGACCGGCACATCCTGTGGGGCGCCCTGGTCGGCGGCCCGAGCTCCACCGACGCCCCCGACGACGTGACCACTGACTACGTGCTCAACGAGGTCGCGGTGGACTACAACGCGGCGATGGTCGGCGCGCTCGCAGGGCTCTACCAGTACTACGGCCAGAGCCAGACGGTCACGAGCTTCACCCCGCCGGCCGAGGCGGCGCAGAGTCCGTACTACACGACCGCCACGCTCAACCAGGACAGCAATCAGGGCACGCAGCTGACGGTGAACATCACCAACACCGCGACGCAGCCCCCGCACTTCGAGACCGACATGAGCGCCCGGGTCTACTTCGACATCGCCTCCCTGCACGCGCAGGGCCAGGGCATCAGCGCGATCTCGACGCCGGTGTACTACGACGCGGCCGGACAGATCGACGGCAAGACCACGTCGATCAGCGCGCCGGCGCAGTGGGGCGACGCGAACAGCTGCGTGTACTACGTCACGGTCAACTGGGCCGGGGACAACGTCGGGCTGCCGCCGTCGCGCGCCTTCGAGTTCGGCATCAATGCCGCGCAGGGCCCGAACTTCAAGTACTACTGGAACTCCGCCGCCTCGCCGAGCCTCACCGGCCTCGCCGCGGGCACCTACGCCTCGGCTGCGGACCCGTACATCCCGGTCTACCTCAACGGCACTCTCGCCTCCGGCCAGGAACCGTCGAAGACCCTTGACGAGAGTTGCGGATCCAGCGGTGGCGGCACCGGTGGCGGCACCGGCGGCACCCCGACGCTGGTCGCGCAGTACGAAACCAGCACCACTGCGGCGACCACGTCCTCGATCAGCAACCAGATCCAGCTGGTGAACACCGGCAGCACGGCGGCGCAACTGTCCAACGTGACCGTGCGGTACTGGTTCACCGAGGACGGTACCCAGCCGCTGACCTACGCGTGCGACTACGCGCCGGTCGGCTGCGCGAACGTCACCGGCACCTTCGCCGCGGTCAGCCCGGCGAAGGCCACCGCGGACCACTACCTGCAACTCTCGTTCGGCAGCGCGGCCGGGACGCTTGCGGCGGGCGCGAGTACCGGCGGAATCCAGAACCGGATCTACCAGTCGAACTATGCCACGATGACCCAGACCAACGACTACTCGTTCAACGCGGCCGACAGCGCGTTCACCGCGAACCCGACGATCACCGTGTACTACAACGGCCAGCTGATCTACGGCACAGAGCCCTGATCCACAGGGGCCGGCCGCGAGCCCGTCACAGTGACGACGCCGGTTTCCGGCTCCGAGCCACCCGGAGCCGGAAACCGGCGTCGTGCTCTAAGGCAGTGCTCTCAGATGGTCTGTCAGCCCACGAAGGCGGTCAGTCCGTTCGGAGTGCCCAGACCGGTCGGGCCGTCGTATCCGACCACTGCGGTGCACAGGTAGGACGGCGAGCACGACGCGGTCGCGCCGGTGGTCACGTCGTTCAGCGAGCTGGTGTGGGCGTAGAGGTCGCTGGCCGGGTACGTGCCGGTGCCCGGCGTGCCCGCGTCTGCGAAGACGGAGGCGATCAGCGGGGAGGCGACGCTGGTGCCACCGTAGACGACCCATCCGGTCGCGCCGTAGGTCTGGTAGACCGCGACGCCGGTCGCCGGGTCGGCGACCGCGGAGACGTCGGCGACGGTGCGGCGCGAGCAGCCGGTGTCCTTCTGCCAGGTCGGCTTCGCGTCATACGCGGAGCAGCCGGAGCCCGCACCCTCGACGCTGCTGGTGGACCACACCGACTCGGTCCAGCCGCGGGCGTTCGAGGCCCTGTTCAGCGCGGTGCCGCCGACCGAGGTGACGTACCTCGACGCCGCCGGGTACTCCACGCCATAGCCGCTGTCGCCCGAGCTGACCGTGATCGCGACGCCCGGGTGGTTGAAGTAGCTGGAGTCGTAGCTCGTGTCGGCCGAGGACTCCGAGCCGCCGTAGCTGTTCGAGACGAACTTCGCGCCGAGCCGCACCGCCGTGTTCACGCTGGTGCCGAGGTCGGCCATGCTCGCCGTCTTGGCCTCGACCAGGATGACGTGGGCGTTCGGCGCAATCGCGGAGACCATGTCCAGGTCGAGCGACTCCTCACCGGCCCAGCCGCTGTTGCGCTTCGGGTAGCTGGTGCCGCCGCTCTCGTTGACCTTCTTGAAGCAGCCGTTCGCGGTGGTGCAGGCCGGCAGGCCGAACTGGGAGCGGTAGACGCCCATGTCCGACTCGGCGTTCGGGTCGTCATAGGCGTCGACGATCGCGACCGTCTGGCCCGCGCCGCCGCCCGAGGGCAGGTTGTAGGCGCTGAGCAGGTCGCTGGGACCGTAGCCGGACGGGGTCGCGTTCCGCGTGACGCCCTTGGCATTGACGTGCTCGATGACGTTCGTGACGCGCAGGGCGTTGCACGACATCGTGCCGGCGGTCGTGGCGAGCGCGCAGCTACGCGTCCACGAAGCGCCGGAGTGCACGGTCTGGGCGTCGGCCTGCGTGGCGAAGGTGAGACCGGTGCCCGCGAGGGCGGCGGACCCGGCTATGCAGAAAGCGACACGGCGAGCTGCCGTGCCGAGGATGGTGCGCAACGTACTGCCTCCTGTGTGGGTTGCGGGGGCTGTGCGTGATGCATCCCGCCGCGGCCGAGTGGGCCTGCTGCGGAATGTCTTGATCAAAACCTGTTGTCGGTCGCCGGGATATTGGCGGCGGCAGCAAGCGGCGCAGACGCTAGTGGCGGACGTGGACGTTAACAAGACAAGTGGCGATTGTTCGCCAATTCGTAATCAAGCCGCGTTCACACCAGTGAATCAGGGAACGAGCACGCGGAGACTGCGAATACCGCGGATACCACGGACAAGTGGCGGGCCGACTCGAAAGCCGGCCCGCCCGTCAGCCTCCGGAGTCTCTGGAGTCTCCGGATCTTCCTACGCGATCACGAGACGTTGAGCGCGTTGTCGTCGAGCACGAAGGAAGTTTGGAGGGAGACGTCCTCGCTGCCGGTGAACTTCAGGGTGATGGTCTGGCCGATGAACGAGGCCAGGTTGAAGCTGTGCTGCGCGTACCCGCTGATGTGGTTCAGGTTCGAGTACGTGGCCAGCGTGCTGAGCACAGTCCCGGAGCTGTTGAGCACCTGCACCTTGAGGGTGTCGTAGGCGGTCGTGGTCGTGGTCTCTGCGGTGTCGATGTGCAGCCAGAACGAGAAGGTCGCGTTCTTGCAGGTTGACGGGATGCTCACCGACTGCGAGGCGGTGTCGGTGTGGGTGGTGCCGTAGCCGTCGAGCCAGGCGTCCCAGCTACCGGAGTGCGCCGGCTCGGCAGTGCTGTTGTTCAGCACGCCCGCGCTCAGCGACCACGGGGTTGCCACGCCGCTTTCGAAG
>NZ_DASYZI010000349.1:0-23611 GCF_035946395.1 Actinocrinis sp. | reverse complement strand
GAAAGCCATATAGCGGAAGGCGCTGGGCGGGTGTAACGGAATTCGCGCTTCGGGTCCCTGTTATACGTGTGAGGCGACTGCCCGGGGCGTGCCCGAACACTCCACGGCGGCACCTTGCAGGGCCTGCGGCGCCGGAACCCTTCGCCAGGCAAGTGCCGCAGGCCCACATATTCTTACTCACCATCCGCCGCTTCGCCCGGTAGCAGTTGCGCAACACGCGCCGCGGGGACAGGCGTTGCGGAACCGTCGCGCCTACGACCGGATAACCGCCGGTCATCGGCGAGGGCTCATTTAAGGGCGGGTTGCCTTTTCCTGTTCCGTTCCGGAACCTTGCGCACACCCTTGACAGCCGCGCGTTACGCGAGCACTCTCTCGGAGAGCGCTCTCCGAAACATAGAGATAACGTCACGTCCACGACAGGCGCCTGCCGTGGACGTGAATCACGGAGGTCTCCCACTCCTCCACGCCACGCCGCCGGACCGACCGCCTCGGGCCGACGGCTTACCCTTTGCCGTCTCCCTCGGAGAGAGTCATGCGTTTAGTCCCACCCCCAGCGGGCCGACAGCGACGTCCGGCCCGCATTCGCGCCCTGGTGGCCGCGGCAGTGGTCACCGTGGTGACGGCCGGTCTGGTGACCGCCGTGTCCTTCCAGGCCAGCGCCGCCGCGACACTGCTGTCGCAGGGCAAGCCCACGACGGCCTCCTCACTCGAGAACGCGACGTTCCCGGCGTCGAACGCGACGGATGGGAACACCGGAACGCGGTGGTCGTCCGCGTTCTCGGACCCGCAGTGGCTTGAGGTCGATCTTGGGTCGACCGCGTCGATCAGTCAGGTCATCCTCCAGTGGGAGGCCGCCTACGCCACCGCGTTCCAGATCCAGACCTCCAACGACAACGCGACGTGGACGAGCATCTACTCGACCACCACGGGTACCGGTGGAACGCAGACCCTGAACATCACCGGCAGCGGCCGTTACGTGCGCATGTACGGCACCGCACGGGCAACGCAATACGGTTACTCGCTCTGGGAGTTCCAGGTCTACGGCACCATCAGCTCCGGCACCGGCTGTAGCACCGCCAACGCCGCCCTGGGCCGCCCGACCACCGCCTCCTCCACCGAGAACGCCGGAACCCCCGCCATCGACGCGACCGATGGAAACACCGGCACCCGTTGGTCCTCGGCGTTCAGCGACCCACAGTGGCTCCAGGTCGACCTCGGCTCAACCCAATCGATCTGCCAAGTCGTGATCATGTGGGAAACCGCGTCGGCCAAGGCCTACCAGATACAGGTCTCCAACGACGCCACGAACTGGACGTCGATCTACTCCACGACCACCGGCCCCGGCGGAACGGAGACGCTGAACATCTCCGGCAGCGGGCGCTACATCCGCATGTACGGCACGGCGCGCAACACCCAGTACGGCTACTCGATCTGGGAATTCCAGGTCTACGAAGGCAGCGGCACCGGCGGCAGCCCGTCACCGTCCCCATCGGCCTCCGCCTCCGCCTCGGCGTCCGCGTCACCGTCACCGTCGGCTTCGCCGTCCTCGACGGCGACGGGTGGCGGCAACGGCGAGCCGCCGGCCTCGTTCTGGGGTGACCCCAGCACCATCCCGGCCGCCACGCACGTGCTCGAAGTGAAGATCATCAACCAGACCAACGGCCAGTACCCCGACAGCCAGGTCTTCTGGAGCTTCAACGGCACGACCGCGTCGATCGCCCAGCAGCCGTACATCGACATGCCGGCGAACTCGGCCGGCCGTATGTACTTCTACCTCGGCACGCCGAACAGCCAGTACTACGACTTCATCGAGTTCACCGTCGGAGCGTCGTCGATCAACCTCGACACGACCCGGGTGGACCGGTTCGGGCTGAAGCTGGCCCTGCGGCTGCACGGCCACGACGGCTCGAACCAGGACATCGGCGAGAACTACGCCACCTTCCAGGAGAGCCGCTCGGCCACCTTCACCCGGTTCCAGAACTCGGTGCCGACCGAGTTCAAGTCGCTGGCGACCGACCAGGCGCCGTTCGGCATCCCGTCGCCCGGCAACGACCCGGTGTTCCAGACCGGCGGCGCGTACGCGAACTACTTCCAGAGCTACGCGGCCGCGAACGGTGACACCGCCGACTCCACCGCGCAGATCTTCGGCTGCGGCGGCACGCTGGCGAACAACCCGACGCTGTGCGCCGGCCTCAACCGGCACGTCGCGCAGCTGCCGGCCGCGCAGCAGTCGATCGCGAGCAACTTCTACCTGTCCGCTCCGGCGAACTACTACGCGCAGTTCTGGCACCAGAACGCGATCAACGGCAAGCAGTACGGATTCCCGTACGACGACGACGCGGGACAGTCCTCGGACATCTCGCTGACCAACCCGCAGTACCTGATCGCGGCGGTCGGCTGGTAAGCCGGACACGGTGCATTGAGCCGGACGCTGTGCACTCGATGACGAGTGCATCCGGTGCCCAGTGCATCCGCTGAACTGCTGAACCAATGCGATAACCGTACCCTTCACCGCACAAAGGCGCGGTGGCCGTCAGTCTGACGGCCACCGCGCTGTGTCATCTGTGCTGTGTCATGCGTGCTGTGTTATGTATGCCGTGCCATCTGCGCGTGTTGTCTGTGCTCTGCTATCCGCGCTCTGTCCCCGCTGTCCCGGGTCAGCTCATCGTGTTCACTGACCCGGGAGAGCGCTCTCCGATGCTAGGGCGTCATGGCAGCGTCCAGGCCTGGTTGCTCGCGCCGGTGCAGCTCCAGATCTGCACCTGGGTGCCCGAACCGCCGGAGCCGGTGTCGTCAAGGCACTTGCCCGACTGCGGGTTGACCAGCGAGCTGTTCGCTCCCGCCTGCCAGACCTGCGCGCCGGTGCCGTTGCACGTGTACAGCTGGACCAGCGTGCCGTTGGCCGTGCCGCCGGCGCTCACGTCGAGGCACTTGCCGAGCGCCTGCAACGTGCCGTTCGACGCGACGGTCCACTGCTGCGCGTTGGTGCCGTTGCAGGTGTAGACCTGGACCGGCGTACCGTCCGCGCTGTTGGCCGAGCGCACGTCCAGGCACAGGCCCTGATACCCGGTGACCTGGCCGGTCACCCCGCCGCCACCGGAACCGCCGGCCGGCGAGTGCCAGAGCTGGTTGCCCGCGGCGGTGCAGGTGGTGATCTGCATCAGGCTGCCGTTCGACGCGGCGGGATCGGTCAGGCACTTGCCGGACTGCGGGTTGAGCAGTTCACCGTTCGCCTGCGGCTGCCAGACCTGGGATCCGGTGCCGTTGCAGTCGTAGATGTCGACCGCGGTGCCGTTGGCGGTGCCGCCCGCGGCCACGTCGAGGCACTTGCCGTCGGCGCGCACGGTGCCGTCGGCCTCCTCGGTCCACTGCTGGCCGTTGGTGCCGTTGCAGCTGTAGACCTCGGTCACGGTGCCGTTGGTGTTGTTGTCCCCGGGCAGATCGAGACAGAGGCCGTTGGAGTTGATCAGCGGCGTGGTCGGGACGCCGGAGCCGGTCGGCGTGACGGTCCACAGGAACGTGGTCGTCGCGTACGCGCCGGAGCCGTCGCGGGCGGTGACCGTCACGGTGCTGACGCCGGCAGTGGTCGGCGTTCCGGTGACAGCGCCGGTGGACGCGTTGATCGACGTTCCGGCGGGCAGCCCGGCGGCCGAGTAAGACAGCGTCTGGCCGCTCGTGCCGTCGCTCGCGCTGATCGGCAGCGAGACCGCGGTTCCGGCGATGCCTTCCTGCGATCCGGGGCTGGTCACCGAGACGGTCTGTCCGACCTGAGCCGAGCCGACCGCCAGGGTGCCGGTGAGCGGGAGGTTCGCGTCCGAGTCGCCGACCGAGACGGTGTAGTTGCCGGTGCTGGTCGCCCATGCCGAGGCGGTGTCGTTCCAGTACTGGAGGTTGGTCTGCGTCAGCGGGAAGCTCACCGCCTTGCTGGCGCCCGGTTGCAGGTCGACCCGGGTGTAGCCCTCAAGCTGCTTCGGCGGCTCGCCTGACGCGGCCGGGTCTGTGACGTACAGCTGCACGACGTCGGCACCCTCACGCGAGCCGGTGTTCGTCACCGTGGCGGTGACGGTGGCTGCGCCGCCCTTGACCAGAGGGCTGATGGACAGGTTGCTGAACGAGAAACTGGTGTAGGACAGGCCGTAGCCGAACGGGAAGAGCGGCGTCAGACCCTTGGCGTCGTACCAGCGGTAGCCGACGTCCAGGCCCTCGGAGTACTGCACGGTGCCGTTCGTGCCGGGCCACTGCGCGGCAGTGTTCGCAGGCACCTGCGACAGCGAGGTCGGGAAGGTCACCGGCAGCTTGCCCGACGGGTCCACGTCGCCGAACAGCAGCGCGGCGATCGCGTTGCCGTCCTCCTGGCCGGGGTACCAGGCTTCGAGCACGCCCGAGACCGAGCTCAGCCACGGCATGGTGACCGCGGAACCGGTGTTGAGCACGACGACCGTGTGCGGGTTCGCCGCGGCGACCGCGGAGATCAGCGAGTTCTGCGCACTGGTCAGGTCGATGTTGCTCAGGTCGCTGCCCTCGGACTCGCCCTTGTTGACGAAGACCACTGCGACGGACGACGAAGCGGCCAGCGACGCGGCCGTGGTGTTGTTGGAGCCGTCGTTGTAGTTGACCGTGACGCCGCCGCCGGCCCGCGAGGTGATGCCCTGCAACGGCGTGACCGTGCCGCTGGAGTTGACCCCGGCGCTGCCGCCGCCGTCGGTCATCGGGCTGGTCGACGCGTCCGTGCCGATGACGGCGATCGAGGAGACCGACGAGCCGAACGGCAGCACGCCGCCGCCGTTCTTCAGCAGCACCGTGCCCTCCTCGGACAGCTGGCGCGCGGAGGTGACGTGCGCGGTGCTGGTCGCGGGCTGCGCGGGAGAGCCGGTCGGCGGCCTGTCGAAGAGCCCGAACGCGAACATCTCGGTGAGCACCTGGGAGGTGAGCGCGTCGAGCGTCGCCTTCGTGACCGAGCCGGGAACCGCGCTCGTCAGGGCGCCGCCGTAGAAGCCGTCGTTGCCCGGCATGTCCATGTTCAGGCCGGCGTTGGCCGAGGCCGCGGTGGCGTGCGTCGCGCCCCAGTCGGAGGTGACGAAGCCGCCGAAGCCGAACTGCTGGCGCAGGGCGGTGGTGAGAATCGTCGGGTTCTGGCACGCGTACGTGCCGTTGATCGTGCTGTACGAGCACATCACCGACGACGCGGCGCCCTGCGACACGGAGTCGTGGAACGCCGGCAGGTAGATCTCCTGCAACGTGCGGTTGCTGATGATCGCGTTGTCGGAGGTGGTGTTGCGGTTGGTCTCCTGGTTGTACACGGCCAGATGCTTGACCTGCGCCATCGCCCCGGTCGACTGCACGCCCTGGATGTCGGCGGAGCCGAGCGTGCCGTTGAGGTACGGGTCCTCGCCGATCGACTCGAAGGCGCGGCCCCAGCGCGGGTCGCGGACGAGGTTGATGGTCGGGCCGAGGTCGATCGTGGTGCCCTTCGAGGTCTGCTCGGAGCCGATCACCTGGCCGTAGAGCTGCGCGGCCGAGGTGTCGAAGGTGGCGGCGAGGTCGACCGGGGCGGGCAGCTGGGTCACCGCGTTGAAGCCGTCGCCGACGCCGGCCGGGCCGTCCTGCAGGTTGAGCGCCGGGATGCACAGCGAGCCGATCGCCGGGATGAACCCGACGTAGCTGGATCCGGAGGAGCCGGTCAGCAGGCTCACCTCCTGCGAGACCGACATCTTGGCCAGCACTGCGCCGACCCGTTGGGAGATGGGCGCGGTCGAGCCGACCCAGGGGCAGGCGGCGGACGCCGCCGCCGCGGGCGGGGCGGCGGAGTAGGTCGCGACGAGCGACGCGGAAGCGGTGGCCAGGGCGACCGCCGCGGTCCGCACTCGTCCGGCGCGCGACCGGAACGGGATTTGTTGCACGATGCCTCCTTGTATCTGCTTGCAGCTGGCAGATCCGGCGGCCAACTCCGCACTTTCGGGCGCGGGACGAAGCAGGCGGGCATCGCATTGTTGGCCGCGACAACAAAAATGTTGGCAACGGTGATGTAACACGCGAGCACCGGGGACTGTCAATGGTCTGGACCAATGCGCACTCCGGAGCGGGGTGGGCGTGCGGGAGCACGACCTCGGTGCCCGTTTGAGAGGGTGCGCAAATCGGCGGCCGACGGGACTGTTCACGCGGCTGGCGCCGTGTGGGCTCGTGGGTCGAGGGCTGAGCGTGGCAGTGCGGAGGCGGGAGTCGCAGTGCCGTGCGGCGCCAGTGCCCCGCGCCGGCAGTTCGCCACATGAGAAATCAGCCATCCACGCCCGGCCGGCAAGGCGCCGCAGTGCTCTCAAACTCGGTTGTTTAAGGGCACTGCTGTTTGAGTGCGCTGTGGCAACGCAGCCAGGCGGACTGTGTTTGATCAACCGCGTGGGGACCGATTTCTGCGGCGAACTTCCGGCACGGGACACTGGCCGCACCAGTGACACCGCGCGGCGACCGACGACAACGCCGCCAGGCGACGGCCATCGGCCCGCGAGCCCGGCCACAAATCCGCACGCCCTCTGAACTAGGCTCTTCGGCCGTCGACGCCGTAGAACATCGACGTCTTAGGACAATGTGCCTCGCAGGAACGTTGCGTCCCCGAGTCAGAGCGCGATGGCTCTCAGCCGATCCGGGTCACGATGTAGATCAGCAGGCCGGCCAGCGCGCCTACGACGGTGCCGTTGATCCGGATGAACTGGAGGTCGCGGCCGACCTGGATCTCCACCTTGCGCGAGGTCTCCTCGGCGTCCCAGGCCTCGATGGTGTCCGTGATCAGGGCCGTGATCTCGTTGCGGTACGTGGTGACGACGTAGACCGCCGCGTCCTCGACCCAGGAGTCGACCTTGGCCCGCTGGCGCTCGTCGAAGGCGAGCCGCTCGCCGAAGGAGACGATGGCGGCGCGCATCCGCAGCCGCGGCTCGCCGTCCTCGTCGTCGGCCGCTGCGACGAGCATCGAGCGGAACGCCTGCCAGGACGAACCGACGAGCCGCTGCGTCTCCGGGTGGTTGATCAGCTCCCACTTGAGCTGTTCGGCGCGGGCCACGGTCTCCGGATCGGAGCGCAGGTCCTCGGCGAAGTCGGCCAGGAACGCGTCGATCGCGGCGCGCGCCTGGTGGTCGGGCTCGTCGCGGACCGCCGCCGCGAACCGCACCAGCTGCTTGTGGAGCTGGCGGGCGACCTGCGCGTCGACGAAGCGCGGCGTCCAGCTCGGCGCCTCGCCCGACACCGTGCGCTCGATCGCCTCCGGATGCGCTTCGAGCCATTCGACGGCGCGCCGGGCCATCAGGTCGACCAGCGGCCGGTGGCCGTCGTCCGCGATGAACCGCGCCAGCAGCGTGCCGATCGGCGGGCCGATCCGGCGCTCGGCCATCCAGCGGTTCATCGTGCGGCTGAGCACCACCTGCACGTCGTCGTCGCGCAGCACCGCGAGCAGGTCGCGCAGCAGCCCGACGGCTTCGCGGGCGACCCGCTCGGCGTGCTTCTCCTCGGCCAGCCAGGCGCCGAGCCGCCCGGACAGGCCGATCGCGCGCAGCCGGGCCCGGATCACCTCCTGGGACAGGAAGTTCTCCCCCACGAAGTCGCCGAGGCTGCGGCCGAGCGCCTCCTTGCGGTGCGGGATGATCGCGGTGTGCGGGATCGGCAGGCCGAGCGGATGACGGAACAGCGCGGTCACCGCGAACCAGTCGGCCAGCGCGCCGACCATGGCCGCCTGCGCCGCCGCGCCGAGATAGTCCGCCCAGGCCGCGCCGTGCCCCTCCTGCCACCGAGACAGGATGTACAGGCCGGTGGCGGCGATGAGGAACCCGGTGGCGACAGCCTTCATCCGCCGGACTCCGCGCCGCTTCGCCTCCTCGGCGGGTGAAAGTGGTCGCACACCACCATTGTCGTCATGTCGGCGGTGTGTGGGCGACACGCGCGAAACTGCCACGTTTACGCTGGTCGGGGCGCCCTTGCCACAACGCCTGGAGACGCGTTGACTCGTCCCATGGCAGATGAGACCCAAATCGAGGCATGGAAGAACGAGGCGCTCGTGCTCGCCGACGACGAGCACGCGGCGCAAGCGCTGGTGCTGCGGATCTACGCAGCCGGCCGGGCCGACCGCAGTGTCCAGGACGCCGAGACCATCGGCGTGCTCGAACGTGAACTGGCCAAGCTGCGCCGATCCGTAGTGTCAGCCGGCTCCTGAGCAGGCACGCACGCGCCGGGAGCCGTAGGGCGTGTTGAGAAAGTAGGGCCGGGGCCGAGGTCGGGATCGGGGCGCCTGTCACGCACGCTCGCCGCGTTGTCGCGCCGTGCCCAAACCTCCAGTATGGATATGACCTTCGCCTTGCGATCACACGCGCCGGACATCGCGCCCAGTTCCGACTCCACTTCTCAAATACCCCCGGGGCAATAAGCCAGCGCGGCTCGACGACTACTGCGTACGCGGCAAGGTGAAACGCATCTCGACTCCACGGCTCAGCGGATGAGCACTTACCCGCCCGCCGTGTGTGTCGGCGATCTGGCGGACGATGGACAGGCCGAGACCCGAGCCGGGCTTGGCACGCGCGGCGGTCGAGCGGTAAAAGCGGTCGAAGATGTGCGGCAGGTCGTCCGGCGGTACGCCGGGGCCCTCGTCCGCCACGCTGAAGCGGACCTCGTCTGACGCTCCCGGAGACGCAGACGCTTCCCGTGCTTGCTGCGTGGGTGCTGTTCGCACCGCTCGGCCCGTGACCGCTACCGCGACACGCACGGTGCCCTCCGGCGGGCTCCACTTCACCGCGTTGTCGACGAGATTGCCGAGCGCCCGCTCGATCGCGTCCGGGTCGGCGTACACGAGGCACGCGGCGAGCCTGGTCTCGAAGCGCAGCCGGGGCGCGCGTTTCGCGGCGCGCTCGACGACCTCGGCGGCCAGCAGATCCAGCCGCAGGTCCTCGCAGTGCGGCTCGGACTCGCCGTAGCGGGCGAGGTCGACCAGGTCGTTGATCAGGGCCCGCAGTTCGCCGCTCTGCTCACGGGCCGCGCCGAGCAGGGCCGGGGCCTGCGGATCGGCCAGGCCGCCGGCCTCCGCCAGCAGTTCGAGGTTGGTGGTCAGGCTGGTCAGCGGCGTGCGCAGTTCGTGCGAGGCGTCGGCGACCAGGTGCCGCTGCTTCTGGACGGACGCGTCGAGCGCGGACATCATCGCGGTGAACGACCGGGCCAGCCGGCCGATCTCGTCGCGGCCGCCGGTGTCGACGCGCGTCGCCAGGTCCTGGGTCACGGTGACGTGCTCGACCGTCTCGGTCAGTTTGCGCACCGGTCGCAGCACTCTGCCGGCGAGCAGCCGGGCCGCGGATCCGGCGAGCAGCGCGCCGCCGAGCACCAGGGCCGCCAGCAGAAAGCGCAGACGGTCCAGCGACGCTGTCGTCTCGGAGTCCGGCTTCGCGGCGCGCACCAGGATGCCGTTGCCGAAGGACGCCGTGTACATCTCATAGCTGCGACCTTGGTACTTGATGCTCTGGAAGTACGCGGGCAGCAGGCCTTTCACCACCTCGACGTCCTGTTCGGTGGTCGGCGCGAGGTCGCCGGAGGTGCCCGACGCCAGACCGTCGGCGCCAACGAACTGGATCAGCGTGTCGCCGATGGTCAGCGGCGGCATGGTGGTGAAGTAGCCGTCGTTGCTCGCGATCTGCGTCTTGAGCGCCTGGCCGAGTTTCGGCGCGGTGGTCACCGTCGTGATCAGTTCGCCGTCGAGCTGGTCGTGCAGGTCGTGATCGGCCAGCGGATAGAGCACGAGTGAAGCGGCGAGCAGCGCGGCGAAGACGGCCAGGCCGCCGGCCAGTGCGATGCGGGCACGCAGGGTCAGGCTTAGAGCGACCGTCTTCACCTGCACAGTCTTTACGCGCACAGCCTTTATATACACCGCCTTTATACGCACAGCCTCACGGCTCCTCGCGCAGCACGTACCCGAGGCCACGCACGGTCTGAATCAGCCGCTGCTCGCCGCCGGACTCCAGTTTCGTCCGCAGATAGCTGATATAGACCCACAGCGCGTTGGAACCGGGGCCGAAGTCGTAGCCCCAGACGGCTTCGAAGATCGCGGTGCGGCGCAGCACCCGGCGCGGGTTTCGCAGGAACAGCTCAAGGAGGGCGTACTCGGTGCGGGTGAGCGAGAGCACCCGCTCGCCGCGCCGGGCCCGGCACTGTGCGAGGTCGAGTTCGAGGTCTGCGAAGCTCAGCACGTCGCGGGCCTGGCCGGTGCGCCGCAGCAGCGCGCGCAGCCGGGCGCGCAGTTCGTCCAGCGCGAAGGGCTTGACGAGGTAGTCGTCCGCTCCGGCGTCCAGGCCGGCGACTCGGTCGGCGACCAGGTCACGCGCGGTCAGCATGAGGATCGGCGTCTCGTCGCCGCGCTCGCGCAGGATCCGGCACACCTCAAGGCCGTTCGGCTCCGGCATGAGCACGTCGAGCACGATCGCCTGATACCGGTCGTCCGCCATCTGGTGCAACGCGCCGTCGCCGTCCGCGGCCTCCACGACGGAGTAACCGTCGCGGCGCAGCGCGTGCGCGAGCGCGAGGCGCACGGCCTCGTCGTCATCGACCACCAACACCTGCATGACGTCATTGTGGCTCTTCGCGGGCGAACGCGATGCCGCTGGTTCGCCGGGCACCGCGCGCACCGGCCGGGCGACATGCGCCACCCGGCCGGCCCCGGGAGCGGAAACGCGAATCGCCGCTCGCTCGATGTTCACCGGTTGTGTCTTGTTCAGCCCTTGCCGGGCACCGGCGGCGACGAAGGCTTCGGCATCGACCCGGCGATGTCCTGCTTCAGCTGGCGGATGGCGTCGATTAGTTGCTGCGGGGTGATGTGCAGGCTCGCGGCGAGCGCCCGGAACTGCGGGTCGTCCGTCGGGATGCCGCTGTGCGGCTGCGAGATCCGCTCAAGCCGGTCGAGAACCTGCGCCGCGCGCGCGTCGCTGATGTGCAGGATCCCAGCGAGCGTGTGGACGACCACCGAGTCCGGCACGCCGATCCCGCCGGAGCCGCCCTTGCCCTTTCCGGGCGTGGGACCGTTGTCGAACACCTCCTTCAGCAGCCAGGTGGCCTGCTCGGTGCTGATGCCGAGATCGTGCGAGACCACCGCGACGACCGCCGGATCGGTCGGCGCCACACCGAGCCTGCCGATGGTCTCCTTGGCGTCGACCAGCGCCGACTCCAGCTTCTTCACGCTCACGTGCAGGCTCGCGGCGAGCTTGGTCAGCCACACCTGCTGGCCCCCGGACTTGCCGCCGCGGTCACCCCCGGTCGGCGACGGTTTCGGCGCGGGCGACGAGGCAGACGCGGACGGGCTCGCCGTACCCGGCGTGGCGGCCGCGGCAGCCCCGGCCATCCCCGTGAGCAGCGCGACGGCCGCTCCCGCCGCGATCATTCGCATTCTTCTGGTGGACATCGGGCTCCTTCGTTGGCTGATGACTGTTGACGACCGCGCCGCCCGATTTCTGGCGCAGCCGACGGCGAGCCCCTTCGCCGTCATCAGCAAGCACACCGTCTCAGCCTTCAGGCTCCCGTCGGTGAACCTTAGGAATGCCTCAGAGGCTCATGAGGCCCCGCCCACACCGTCTGGCCCGGCCACGCCGTCCACCGCATCCGCAGCACCTGCCGGCCTCGCGGGGACCATGTCGGCGACCTCGACGACCCGGCCGCAGTGCCCGCACGCGGTGACCGTGTCCAGCGAGTGCCCGCAGCTGTGCTGGATCGTCAGCGTGGGCTCACGCGACGCCCACCTGTCGCCCCACTGCCGCAAGGCGAGCATCACCGGCAGCAGTTCCCGGCCGGCCTGCGTGAGGTGGTACTCGAAGCGGGGCGGGTGCTCGCTGTACTGTCGGCGCTCGACGATGCCCGCGGCTTCGAGCTTGCGCAGCCGGTCGGCGAGGATGTCGCGCGGCGCCCCGGTGAAGCCGACGATCCGCGAGAAGCGGTGCACGCCGTAGCCCAGTTCGCGGATCGCGAGCAGGGACCAGCGCTCGCCCAGGATGTCCAGCGCGTCGGCGATCGAGCACGGCCGGACGCCGACCGGCACGTCCGCCATGACGCTCATCGGATTGAAGCTGCGCTCGTCGTCCACGTCCGGGTCCTCCTCGCCCGCCGGACGACACGGCGTCGCGCGGACAGTCGGTTGCGTTTCACAACTGACTCATCGTAGCGCATTGCCGGTGGAGCCGGATTGAGCCGGATGTAACCCGCTTCCGTATTCATGTGGTGAACGACGACCAGGGAAGGCGGTGACGACGAGGCGTGCCCAATGGACGAATACGCGAACGCGCCGGACACGAACACAGCGATCGCGTCCGCTCGTCGCAGCTGCCCGAACCCGTAATGCTGCCCGGCGCCGCGTATCCGGACTGGGAGGCGATCTACGCCGACAACGTCGGCCGGATCTACCGGCTGATGTTCTCGAAGGTGGGCAACCGTCCGGACGCCGAGGACCTGACCTCGCAGGTCTTCCTCACCGCGTACGGGCCGCTGCGTACGACGGCCGGAGTCGCGCAGGTGCGGGCGTACCTCACGGCCACGGCGCGTACGGTGCTGGCCGAGCACTGGCGGCGGAAACTCGGCCATCAGGTCACCGAGATCGACCCGCAGACGACGGATCTGGCCGACTACGCGGACACCGGCCACTGCCCCGCGGACGCGCACGGCCCGGCGGACGAGCGCGCGGCCCGGATCCTGGAGGCGCTGCCGCAGCGGCAGCGGCAGATCCTGGTCCTGCGGTTCCTGCGCGGCTACTCGGTGCGGCAGGCCGCGGCCGAGCTCGGCGTCACGGTCGCGAACGCCAAAGTGCTGCAACACCGCGCGTTGCGGGCGGCGGCGAGCTTGGAAAAGCAGCGGCTGGACCAGGAGGATCCAGCGGCGCCCGACACGCGTGAGACATACGAGATACGCGAAAGGCATGGGCAAGCGAAGGAGGACGCGCTATGAGGCACCCGGTGGACCGCTACGTGGACCGGCTGCTGCGCCGACGCCGTCCAAAGCCCTTCGCACCCACCGCGGACGAGTTGGCGGTCCTGCGCACTGCGATCGACCTGATGGCCGCCGCTCCGGACGCTGCCGCCCCGCGCCCCGCCTTCGTCGAGCAGTTGCGCGGCCGGCTGTCCGAGCAGGAGCACGCCGACCAGGGTGCCGAAGCGCCACGCCCCGCGTGGCGTCTCTCACCCCGCCGCCGGTTCCTCGCGGCCGGCGCGCTGACCGCCGCCGGCGCCGCTGCGGGCGCCGCGGGCACCGTGGGCGTCGTGGCGGACCGCCTTTGGGCGAGCGGCAGCGCGAGTGGGGAGACGGCGCCACAGACCGCAATCAGCCCCACGTACGGCGCCTGGCGGACCGTCGTGAGCGGCGCGGAACTGCCCGAGGGCGCGGTGCTTGCGTTCGATCTGGGTGCCGTCACCGGGTTCCTGCGGCGCGTCTCAGGGCGCGTGCAAGCCGTGTCGGGGATCTGCACGCACCAGGGCTGCCGCCTCGATCTCACCGACACGCGCGACACGCTGTCCTGCCCCTGCCACGGCGCAACCTTCACGCTCGCCGGCGCGAATCTCACCCATCCGCTCCAGACGGGACAGCCGCTGCCCGCCCTGCCCAGACTGCCGGTCCGGGAGGTGAGCGGGCAGATCCAGATCTACGCGCCGCGCTCCGCGTAGGACCGGTCAGGCCCGGACAGGCACCGCATAACGGCTCCGAACAGGCGCCCAGGCTAGGCTCGTTGTCAGACAATAAGCCTAGCCTGGGCGCGGAGGGGAGCAGCAGTGACCGTGGAGTCGGCGTGGAATCGCACCGTTCTGCGCGCGAACAACGAGCGACTGCTGCTCGGCCGGTTACGCGCGGACGGAGCGACGTCGCGGGCCGAGCTGGCGCGGATCACCGGGTTGTCCAAGCCGACCGTGTCCACCGCGCTCGGCCGGCTGGAGCGCGCCGGGCTGGTGCGCGAGGTCGGCAAGCTGGCCAGTACCGGACGCGGACGCTCGCCGGTGCTCTACGAGGCCGACCCGACCGCCGGTTACGCCCTCGGCATCGACATCGGGCGCAGCTGGATCCGGGCGGCGGTCGCCGACCTAGACGGCGCGGTGCTCGGCCGCGACAACGAGCGCAACCAGGCCGAGGACGCGGACGCGCTGGTCGCCGCGGTCGGCGCGCTGGCCCGGCGGGTCACCGCCGAGGCCGGGGTCGAGTGGCCGAAGGTGCTGCACACGGTGGTCGGCAGCCCGGGTGTCACGGACAGCGCCACGCACGAGGTGCGCTACGCGGTGAACCTGCCCGGCTGGGGCCGGCGCGGCGCGACCGACCTGCTCCAGCGCGAGCTCGGCACCGGCCTGGCCGTGGAGAACGACGCCAACCTCGCGGCGCTCGGCGAGTACTGGGCCGGCGCGGGCAAGGGCTGCGAGCTGTTCGTGTACTTACTCGTGGGCACCGGCGTCGGGTCGGGCATCGTGGCCGGGGGCAAGCTGTTCCTCGGCGCGCACGGCGCGGCGGGCGAGATCGGCTACCTGCCGTGGGGCGCCGCGGACGAGCCGGAGAACAGCGCCGGAAGCAGCACCGGAAACGACGGCGGCAGCGGCGAGAGCAGTGCCGGACGCAGCAGCGGCGGCGGCAGCTCAAGCACCGCGCCGCGCCGGGGCATGCTGGAGGACGCCGCGGCCGGCGACGCCGTGCTCACGCTGGCGCACGCGCGCGGCCTGATCGGCGCCGACTCCGCGAAGGCCGTGTTCGACGCCGCCCGCACCGGAGATCCGAAGGCGCTCGAAGTGGTTCACCTGGAGGCGGAGCGGCTCGCACACGGCGTCGCGGCCGTCGCGGCGGTGCTCGACCCGGCCCGCGTCGTACTCGGCGGCGGCATCGGCGACAACGCCGATCTGCTGCTCGATCCGCTGCGCGCCGCGCTGGGCCGGCTCACGCCGCTGCGCCCCGAGCTGGTGCCGTCCCAGCTCGGCGGGGACGCGGTGCTGCGCGGCGCCATCGCCACCGCGGTCACCGCCGCGCGCGAGGCCGTGTTCGAAGCCTGGAACGGTGGATGAGCGCCGCGCCGCATGACGCTCATCCACCGTCACCTATCACGTAATCACATCTGGCCTATGAGCCCTCTTTCGAACGTGACCGTGGCCGACGGCGCAGCGGCGGACGGGCCCACAGCCGCACACAAGGCCACGGTCATGTTCGAAGAGCCCCTATGAGCCGGGCGGCCAGGTCACCTGAGTCGACTGATAGTAGTTGACACCCATGTCCTTCCAACGCGGGCCCTGCGCGCCGAGCCGCTGGGTGAACGTGGTCTGGTTGTGCGTGCTCCACGGCGACCAGCCGAGTTCGGCGATGGCGGGCAGCCGCGGGAACGCCATGTAGTCGATGTCGGCCGAGGTGAGGATCGTCTCGGTCCACAGCGGAGCCTCGACGCCGGCCACGGAGGACTCCCCGACGCCGGTGAGGTAGTTGCCGGGATCCCAGCCGTACGCCGTGTCGACGTCGATCAGGCCGGCCCAGGTCTGGCCGAGCTTGATCTTGCGGTTGTACTTCATGTCGAGGTAGGCGTGGTTCGCCGGGGACATGATGACCTTCGAGCCGCTGGCCGCGGCCGCCGCCACGCTGCTGTTGCTGGTCGTGGTGTCCCAGAACTGGAGCACCGTCGAAGGCAGCAGCGCCGTGGTGGAGATGTTGTGCCAGCCGACGACCGTCTTGCCGTGCGAGGCCACGATGTTCTGCGCCTTGCCCTCGAAGGTCGCGTAGTCGGAGGCAGTGGTCGAACTCGCCTCGTCGCCGCCGATGTGGATGTACGGACCCGGAGTCAGCGCGGCGATCTCGCCGACCACCTGGTCGAAGAACGTGTAGGTCAGCGCCAGCGGGACGCACAGGGAGCTGAATCCGACGTTCGTGCCGGTGTACAGCGCCGGCGCGACTCCGTTGCAGTTCAGGCTCGCGTACGAGGCCAGCGCTGCGTTCGTGTGCCCCGGCGAGTCGATTTCCGGGACGATCGTGACGTAGCGCGTCTGCGCGTAGGCCACGATCGCCGAGTAGTCGGCCTGCGTGTAGTAGCCGCCGGCGCCGCCGCCGACCTCGGTGCTGCCGCCGACCGTCGCCAGGTTCGGCCAGCTGTTGATCGCGATCCGCCAGCCCTGGTCGTCGGTCAGGTGCAGGTGCAGATAGTCGATCTTGTAGAGCGCGATCTCGTCGATGTACCGCTCCACCTGCGCGACGGTGAAGAAGTGCCGGGCCACGTCGAGCATCGCGCCGCGGTGTTCGAAACGCGGGTAGTCGGTGATCGTGCCGCCGGGCACGGTCCACGGCCCCGCCGCGACGCTCGGGCTCATCACGGCCGGGGGCATCAGTTGCAGCAGCGTCTGCACGCCATGGAACAGCCCTGCGGCCTGGTTGGCCTGGATGACGACTCCGGTCGCCGTCGAGGTGAGCACGTAGCCCTCGGCGCCGACGGTGGTCGGCGCGCCGGTCAGTTCGAGCGCGATGCTGCCCGAACCGGTGCCCGTGGTCTCGGTGATCGGATATCCGGTCGAGGTGCGCAGGATCCCGGCGAGGTAGTCGCCGATCCCCGTGACGTCGCTGGAGACGGTCGTGGCCGAGGTGAGCGTGTACGTCGCGCCGCTCGCGACCTCGCTGACCGGCACCGGCACCACCGTGTTGGGGAAGGCCGCCGCCGCTTGGGCCGCGGTGACGCCCGCGGCGCTCACGCCCGCCGCCGTGACGGCGAACACCGCCAGCGCGCCGACCGCTCGCGCCGTCCTGCCGGTCCTTCGCAGGACCCTGTTGACGGGATTGATGGGCATGGGATTCATGGACACGGTCAACTCCTCACCCGACCACGTCGATCTTCGGGACGTTCCAGCCGGAGACGCTGATCACCGGCGTCGCGCCCTGGAGGTCCGCGGCCTTGTACGAGGCGGTGAGCGTCTCGGACTCGCCGGGCCACAGCGTGACGTCGTTGTCGCTCCAGATCGAGGACTGCAATTCGTTGTCGCCGGCCAGCTCGGCTCCGGCGGCGGTGCCCCGGCGGATGTCGGCGCGCAGGAAGAAGCCGACCGTCGGGGTGGTCGAGTTGTTGGTGATCGTGACGGTCACCAGGCTGTCGTTCCCGGCCGGTCCGGCCTGGCTGCTGGTCGTCGCGGTCGCGGTGACCGAGGCCTGCGGCAGGCTCTGTAGGGCCTTGAGGTTCGCGTACGACGACATCGTGGCCTGCGGCTGACCGATCGTCTTGGACCAGTTGGGCACGTCCGGCGTGGTCGGCTGCCAGTAGACGTTGCGGTCCACCAGCGTGCCGTTCTGCTTCACCAGCAGCTCGACGAAGAACACCGTGCCCGCGGCCGTCGGCGTGACCGGCTTGAGCACCGAGTTGACAACCTGCTGCGACGCGAGCGTGAGGGTGCCCGAGGTCTGGTCGTCCAGCAGGGTGCCGGAGGTGTTGTAGACCTTGGACTCGACGGTCACGCCGGCCTGGCTCGCGGCGCCGAGGTTGTCGAGCGTCACGGTCCCGTTGTCGAGGGTGTAGATCGCGTGCAGCGGCTTGTCCGCCTTCTGCACGCCGAAGTACGAGCCGGCCTGGTCGTAGTCGTTGTTGTAGAGCGACCAGAGCAGCGTCGGCCAGCCCTTGTTCATCTGCCAGTAGATGGTGCCGGTGGAGGGCGCGACCGCGTTGGTCGAGTGGTCGATGAAGGCCTCGAACTGCGCGCGGGTGTCCTCGTAGTTCTGCACCTGCGCCTCTTCGACGTACTGGCTCAGGCTGGTCCAGGCGCCGTACCGGTTGGTGATGGCGGTGTCGAGGTTGTAGAGGGTGCCGAAGTGGTAGCCGGTGTGCTTGGTGCCCTCGTAGTTGTTGTGGAACTGGTTCGCGCCGGGGCTCTGCCAGAGGGCCGACTGGTCGGCCGCGGAGAGGAACCGGTTGATCGAGTCCATGCTCGGCACGGTGTTCCCGCCGCTCTGCTCGCTGTCATAGCCCCACGAGCCGCCCGAGTTGGTCTCGTCGCCGCCGACGGAGTGCGAGGTGTCGTACCAGTAGAGCGGCGGAACCCAGTCGTACGGACCCTCCTTCTCACCGGAGGCGCCGAGCTGCGGGCTGCTCTTGTACTCGGCCGAGGAGATGAAGGGTCCGAAGAAGTCAGCCGCAGCGAAACCGTTGAGAGCCAGCGTCTCCTGGCCGGCGCTCGGCGCGTTGTCGCTCCACTGGAAGCTGAACACCGAGGGGTGGTTGCGCAGGATCTGGCCGAGCGACTGCGCAGTCAGCTGGTAGTCGGCGTTCTGCGCGGTGGTGTAGCTGGTGGTCTCCCAGAAGTCGCAGCACTGATATCCGGCGTTGACCAGGATGCCGGCCGCGTCCATCTGCTGGTACCAGTCCGCCGGCATCAGGTGGCCCTCAAGCCGGATCGCGTTGACGCCCATCGCCTTCATCAGGCCGATCTGGCGCGCGGTGTCGACCGGGTCGTAGCGCAGGAACAGGTCCGGATCCCAGCCGCCGCCGCGGATCACGATCGGCACGTTGTCCACCTTGAACGCGCGCACGCCGCTGGGCGCGATGGTGCCCGCCCCGGTGAGGTACGAGGTGACGGTGCGGATGCCGAAGGTCTCAGAGGTCGAGTCCAGCGTGGTCGTGCCCTGCGACACCGAGGTGGCCAGCGTGTAGAGCGGCTGGGCGCCGAGCTGGTAGGGGTACCAGATCTGGGGACTGGCGATGGTCAGGCTCGGGAACGCGGCCGGCGTGAAGGTCACCGTCTGCGTCGAGTTCGCGGCCACGGTCACGCTCTGGCTCACGCTGATCGGCGTGCCGGTGCCCGGCGGGGTGATCGTCGCGGACACGGTGCCGGTCTGCGACGCGGCCGAGGTGTTGGTGACGTCCGTCTTGACCGTCAGCGCCGAACTGCTCAGGTCGGCGGCAGTGCTCTGGTTCACGTGCGCGTTGCCGGCCACCAGCGGTCCGCCGGTCTGCAACTGGACCGGGAACTGGATACCGGTGTTGTTGTCCGGCGGGATCTGGGTCCAGTCAACGTTGTCCAGGGTGAGCATCGCGTTCGGGTTGTTCGGGTACATCTCGATCGCCACCGAGTTGGTACCGGCGGCCAGCAGGCTCGTGACGTCGAAGACGTTGCGCGCGTAGTCGCCGGTGATCGTGGCCGAGGTGGCGATCTCGGTGCCGTTCACCCACACGTCGGCCGCGCCGACCACGCCGTTGAGGATCAGCTTCGCGTCCTGACCGGCCGGCGGCGCGGTGAAGTCGGTGCGGTACCACCAGGGCACCGAGAACTGCGCGATGGTGTCGGCGCCGATCGACGTCATCTGACCGAAGCAGGTCTTCATGTTGCTGGAGACGAAGACGTTCGGGCAGCTGCCGTTCTGTAGCAGGGCGCTGACCTCGGTGCCCGGCGCCCCGCCGCCGTCGTTGGCGACGGTGAGCCAGCCCGAGGTGGCGAAGCCGGGCTTGGAGATCGCCGCGCCGCCCTGGGTGGCGGTGGAGCTGGTCAGCACCTTCCAGCCGTTCGACGCGCCGAGGTTCACCACGGCGGTGGATCCGGTCGGCGGGTCCGCGAACGCGGCGGGCGCCGCCGCGATGCTGCTCGAACCCCGGGGATGCGTCGCGGCTCCCGACGCACCGCCCTGTTGCAGCGCCGACGCGGCCGCGAAGCCGAGTACCACGGCCGCGGTCGTCAGCGTTCTTCCTCGATGTGCCATGTGCGCTCCTGTGGGTGGGAGATCCGGGGTGGGATCGGAACGAGGAGGCGGCCAGGCGGTCACCTTTAATTAAGTAAGGCAACTTTATGATTTTGAGGGGAAAGTACAGCGGCCCGGCAGACCGGTCAATCACCCTTCTCGTTAAACCGGTATCGCAGGGGATTGCGCAAGGGGGGCGTCCGCGGTCGCGACGTGACAGGCCGCGGTGTGCGCCGGGCCGAGCTCGCGCAGCCGCGGCGTGACCGAGTGGCAGACGTCGATCGCGAGCGGGCAGCGGGCCCGGAACCGGCAGCCGGGCGCCGGATCGATGACCGCGGGCGGCTCGCTCCTGGCCGCCTGCGCGTCCACGGCGAGCGGGGCGCGCGGGTCGGGCACGGCGGACAGCAGCAGCTCGGTGTAAGGGTGCTTCGGCCGGGCGAGCACGGCCTCGGTGGGCCCTGATTCGACGACGTGCCCGCCGTACATGACCAGCAGCCGGTCCGACACGTAACGGGCGCTGGCGATGTCGTGCGTGATGTAGAGGAACGAGACGCCCTCGGTCTCCCGCAGCCGGGCCATCACGTTGAGCAGGCCGATGCGGATGGAGATGTCGAGCATGGAGACCGGTTCGTCGGCGAGGATCAGCTTCGGCCGGTACGCGAGCGCCTGCGCGAAGCCGATGCGCTGGCGCTGGCCGCCGGACAGCTCGTAGGGGTAACGGCCCAGGATCTCGGCGGCCGGGACCAGCCCGACGGCCTCCACGACCCGCTCGGCCTCCGCGTGCCGCTGCGCGCGGTTCAGCTCCGGGCGGTGCAGCCGCAGGCCGCGCAGGATGCCGTGCGCGACGTGGTAGGCGGGGTTCAGGGAGCTGAACGGGTCCTGGAAGACCATCGGCACGTCGCCGCGATAGGCCAGCTGCGCCCTGCGCCCACGCACCGCGCCGAGCGACCTGCCCTGATAGCGGATCTCCCCAGAGGTCGGCTTGTACACCCGCGCCAGCAGCCGCGCGACGGTCGACTTGCCGCTGCCGCTCTCGCCGACCAGCGCGACGATCTCCCTGGGATTGATGACGAGATCGACGTCGTCGACCGCGTGCAGCGTGCGGCGGGAGAACCCGGCGCCGACCTTGAAATGACGGGTCAGCGCCCTGGTTTCCAGCAGCGGGGATGTCGGCGCCGGCGCTTCGGCGCTCGCCACGGACGTCGGCTCGGTCACGAGGTCACCTCCATCGGCGCCGCCGGCCGCGGCTGCCGGCCGGGCGCGAGCAGCAGACAGCGCGAGTCGACCTCGCCTATCCGGTACACCGGCGGCTCGACGTGCCGGCACTGCTCCTCGGCGACGGGGCAGCGCGGATGGAACCGGCAGCCGCTCGGCGGATTGCCGAGATCGGGCGGGCTGCCCGGGATGCCCCGCAGCTCGACGCGCTCGCCGTGGATCGACGGGAACGCGTCGAGCAGGCCCCTGCTGTACGGATGCGACGGCGCGTCGAAGACCGTGCGGGTCGGGCCCGCCTCGACCACCTGGCCGGCGTACATCACGAGCAGCCGGTCGGAGAACCGGCTGACCGGCGACATGTCGTGGGTGACGAAGAGCACCGCGAAGCCGAGCAGCTGTTGCAGCTCCTTGATCTGCACCATCAGCGAGCGCTGCGCGACGACGTCGAGCGCCGAGGTCGGCTCGTCCATGATGACCAGGTCGGGGGTGAACAGCAGCGCCATCGCGATCATCGCGCGCTGCCGCATCCCGCCGGACAGCTGGTGCGGGTAGCTCTTGAGGTGCGCCGGGTCGATGCCGACCAGCTTCATCACCTCGACGCTGCGTTCCCTGATCCGCTCGGCGGAGTAGTCGGCGTGCGCGTCGATGGCGTCCTTGAACTGCGCACCGATCGTGCGCACCGGGTTGAGCGCGTTCATCGCGCTCTGCATGACCACCGAGTAGTCGCGCCAACGCAGCACATTGAGCTGCTTCTCGGTCATCGCGACCAGATTGCCGCCCTTGAACGTCACGCTGCCGCCGGCGGTCCTCGCGGGCGGGCTCAGCAGGCGTGCGATGGCGAACAGCAGCGTGGACTTCCCGCAGCCCGATTCGCCGACCACGCCGACGAACTCGCCGCGCCGCACATCGAGATCGACCCCCGCGACGGCCACCGAGGCGCCGCGCGCGGTCGCGTACTCGACCGTCAGGCCTCTGACTCGAAGCAGCGGCGCGTCGCCGCCTGGTTCCTCACTGCCTGGCCCCTCACTGTACGGCTCCTCACTGTACGGCTCCCCACTACGCGGTTCGTCGCCGTCCGGTTCCACGGTTGCATCCGCTTCGGTCGGCGGTGGTACGGCACGCCGTCTGGCCTTGACCGGACGCAGCGCCGGATTGCCGATCTCGTCGAAGGCGTAGTTCATCAGCGCGAAGGCGGCGCCGAGCAGCGCGACGCACAGGCCCGGCGCGATCGACCACAGCGCGGCGCCGGTTTGCAGCGCCTGCTGGTTCTGCGCCCAGTACAGCATCGTGCCCCAGCTCTGCGAGTTCGGGTCGCCGAGGCCGAGGAACTGCAAGCCGGCCGCGCTGAGCACCGAGTAGAGCGCCGCGCCGAGGAAGTTCGCCACGATCAGCGAGGTCATCGTCGGCAGGACTTCGAACACGATGATGTACGATCGCCGCTCGCCGCGCACCCGCGCCGATTCGAGGAAGTCCCGGTTGCGCAGCGAGAGCGCCTGCGCGCGCATCTGGTTCGCGCCGTAAGCCCAGCCGGTGACGATCAGCACGACCAGCAGCACGGTCAGCGAGCCGTGCCCGGCGTACTTGGCCAGGATGATGATCAGCGGGAAGGCCGGGATGACCAGCACCACGTTGGTCAGCATTGACAGCAGGTCGTCGAGGAAACCGCCGAGGTAGGCCGCCGAGACGCCGATCAGCACGGAGAGCACCGTGGCGAAGAACCCGGCGACCACCGCGATGATCAGCGACTGCCGGGTGCCGTAGACCAGCTGCGAGTAGATGTCCTGGCCGAGGCCGGTGGTGCCGAGCAGGTGCGCGGTGGACGGCCCGAGCCGCGGCGGGTACACCAGCGCGTTCGCGTCGCGCACCGAGGTGAACAGGCCGGGGAACGCGGAGATGACCACGAATATGAACAGGATGATGCTTCCGGCCGTCGCCTTGCGGTTGCCGCGCAGCGCGCGCCAGAATCCGGCGCCCTGGCGGCGCGGCCGCGGTGCCGCGGCGGCGGTGCCCTGTAGTACGGTCATCGCCGCTACTCCTTCGCCCGCGCGCGCGGATCGAGCCAGGCGGTGGCCAGGTCGGCGATCAGGACCGTGACCAGGACCGCGACGGTGAAGAGCATGAACAGGGTCTGCATCAGCGGGTAGTCGACGTTCTGCACCGCGCTGTAGAGCAGGTAGCCGAGGCCCGGATAGTTGAACACGTACTCGATCAGGATCGCCCCGGAGATCACGAAGCCGAGCGACATCGCGAACCCGGACAGGTTCGGCAGGAAGGCGTTGCGCGCCGCGTAGCCGTACATGATCTTCCGGTTGGACAGTCCCTTCGCCCGGCCCATCCGCACGTAGTCCTCGGCCAGCGTGGTGATCATGTTGTTGCGCATGGTCAGGATCCAGCCGCCGATCGAGGTGATCAGCAGCGTCGCGCCCGGGAGGACCGCGTGTTGCAGCACGCTCATCGGCCGCTACTCCTTCGCCCGCGCGCGCGGATCGAGCCAGGCCGTCGCGAGGTCGCAGATCAGCACCGAGACCAGGACGGCGACCGTGAACAGCATGAACAGGGTCTGCATCAGGGGGTAGTCGACGTTCTGCACCGCGTTGTAGAGCAGATAGCCGAGGCCCGGATAGTTGAACACGTACTCGATCAGGATCGCGCCGCTGACCACGAAGCCCAGCGACATCGCGAACCCGGACAGGTTCGGCAGGAAGGCGTTGCGCGCCGCGTAGCCGTACATGATCTTCCGGTTGGA
>NZ_DASYZI010000348.1:0-3096 GCF_035946395.1 Actinocrinis sp. | reverse complement strand
GGCGCCGAGCACGTCCAGGCACAGGCCGCTGTTCTGGTTCTTGAACTGCCAGGAGCCGTCGGACTGCTGTTGCGGCAGCCATAGGCTGTTCGCCGCGCCGTTGACGGGCTGTTGCACGATGTCGGCCGTGCCCTGGGCCGTCGAGTTGTTCGCGACGGCGACGTCCTGGCCGGAGTTCTGGGCTTGCAGTTCGCCGTAGCCGCCGGAGACCGGGACGAACTGGAACTGCTGGTTGCTCTGTCCGTTGCAGGCCCACTGGTCGATCGCCGCGCCGACGTTACCCGTGTTGCCGAACACGTCGAGGCACAGGCCGTCGTTGGCGATGACGAGTTGGTGGTAACCGCTCGGGAGGCCGCCGCCACTCGATCCGGCCGGGGTGACGTAGATGGCGAACGCGTCGTGAGAGGCCTGGAAGGAGAGCGGAACAGTGATCGAGCCGCCGGACGCGCTCATGGTCTGGTTGAGCACCACCTGCGGGGCACTGAGCGGTGCCTGATCCGGGATGCGGTCTACACGTACGTTGACATTGCCGCTTCCGGACAGCCACGACTGCGACGACAGACCGCTGAAGCTCACCGACGCGGCACCGGTGTAGCCGTTGGAGTCACCGATGATGGCGACCGCGCGCTTGTTCGTGCTGTCCTCGGACGCTGAGATCGCGGTCGAGTTGACCTGTCCGGAGGTGTCGACCAACGTGCCGGTCATGTCCGCGTAGTCGCGTAGCGCCCACCAGTTGCCGGTTGGCTGCCAGGCTCCGTTGACCTGGGTCAGCACGCCGGTCAGGTTCGGGGTGACACAGCACACCCAGTTGCCGCGCATCGCGTTGAAGTACCCTGACTGCGCGAACCGCGCGAGGTACCACGCGGTCACGCCCGCAGTCTGCCGGTCGGCGGGCTGATACTCGTTGGCTGACAACGGTCGCGCGCTGACTCCCGCCGATGACAGGGCGCTGTTCAGCGCCTGCGACACCGCGACCGGGTCGTCCACGTCGCCCTCGTCGTGGTTGGTGATCATGTCCGGCACCGTGCCCGCCGACTTCACATGCGAAAGCCAGGTCGACCACTGGCCCGGGTTGGCCAACGGCGTGAACGCGAAGGACGGACCGACGATCGTCGCGCCCGGCGCGACCTTGCGCAGTTCCCGGTACGCCGTGTCCCACATGTTGAAGTACTGCGTGCTGTTCACCCCCGCCTTCCAGAAGACGGAGATGTCCGGCTCGTTGTCGATGTCGTAGGAAAATTTCAGCCCCGTGGCCTGAAGTGCGGCAACCGTCTGGTCGATGAAGGTCGCCCAGTTCGAGCAGTTGCCGTTGTCGCACGGGTACATCGTGTTGCTCGGCTGCCCGCCGTTCAGGCCGTACAGGTCGGTCAACAGCACCTGGTACTGCGCGTTGTACGGCGCCTGAGTCAACCGCTTGCCCTCGGCGACAATCGAGTTGATGTCAGCCTGCGTGGCGGACCCGAACGCGTAGTTGTCCTTGATCCAACCGCCCGAGAACCACCCGCCGCCGCGGAACGCGTTCATCCCCAGCGGCTGGATGAACTGGTCCACCGGCTGCGTGCCGTCCTCGGTGAAGCCGTACAGGAATCCCTCCCCCACTCGGGTCGACGGCCCTCGCGTCGAGGCCAGGTTCACGCTGAGCGATTCGGTCCCGGCCGCGTGGCCCGGAGCGGCCGCCAGCAGCGGCAACGCCAGCGCCATGGCCGTCCCGGCCGCCAACGCGAGGCGGCCGGGCCTGATTTTCGTTCTCATCGACTCCTCCTGCGGTTCAGCGCCACAACCCCGTGGCGCGACGCGACAGACAGCGGACGCCGGGGCGCACCCGCTGCTCGGCTACTCGGTTCGGCCCCGCCGCGATGCCCGAGACGGGGCCTGGTGCGAACGATGTGGGCACGAAGACAGTGTCGAACCGATTCACATCGCAGGTTCGATCGGGATATTACGGCGGGCCTGCGAGACGGTCAACGGGGGTGCGACACCGCGCGCGATCACTTCGCCAATCGACTGACACGAGTCGACATGACTGACATTTTCGCAGGTCTTTGCATCCTCACCGGATAACTCACCGTATGACCGCGACCACCGGCCATGCACCCGTCGCCTACCGAACTCGATATCAGCAGGCTACCTATACGACTCGAATCGATTCCTTGATTGCTCGCAAATACCGCCTGGGCCGCCCACGGAAGTTTCAGTGCGCAGCCGCGCGCCTTCGCCGCGCCTCGGCCGCCGCGGCGAGGATGAGGTAGGCGCTGGCGGTCCACGTGTACGCGCGATCGCGCTGTCCGGCGCCGGTGAGCGCATCGAAGTTCTCTGCGAATCCGGAGGCCTCGCACAGGGAGCGGAATCTGAGGCTGATCTCGTCCGCCAGATGGACGTGGCCGGCGCGGCGCAGGCCGTCCTCGACCAGCACCGTGGCCGGTGCCCAGATCGGTCCGCGCCAGTAGCCGTCGGCCTCGTAGTGTGGTGAGGTCGGCAGCTCGGTGGCCAGGCCATACGCCGTCAGGTGCCGGCTGATGCGGTCGGCCAGGGCGGTGTGGATCGGCTCGGGCAGCAGGTCGCCCAGCACGATGGGCATGAGCTCCAGCAGGCTGGAACCGGCACGGGGCGCGTCGGAACCGACCTCCCGGGCCGCGAACCGGCCGTCGTCCCACAGCTGGTCGATCAACGCGCCGGACACGCGGTCGGCCTCGGCGTTCCACGCCTGCGCCTCGTCCGGGCGGCCGACCAACGGCGCCAAGGCGGCCAATTCCCGTAGTTGCAGCACGAGGAAGGCGGCGAGATCCCCACTCTCCACGACGCGCGCGTCGTCGAAGACGGTCGCGTTGTCCCAGCCGCTGTCGTTGCCGTGGTGGTAGTGCGCCAGCCCACTTCCCGGCGCACGCCGGAAGTCGAGCCAGTACCGCGTCCAGCGGGCGAGCCGCTCGTAGACCTCGGCGAGCCGCTCGGCGTTCGGCCCGGACGACGATCGCGCCCGGCGCAGGATTCCCAGCGCCCAGCCGTGAATCGGCGGCTTGACGTAGTTGTAGAGGATCTCCGAGTGCGTCACCGAGTCGGGCAGGGCGCCTGCCTCGTCCTGGTGGTCGAACGGCAGCT
>NZ_DASYZI010000347.1:0-4611 GCF_035946395.1 Actinocrinis sp. | reverse complement strand
CTCCTGCTTCGCTCGCTCCAGCGCCTCGCACAGGCCAGGTGCCTGATCTGCGAGGACGGCGATCCCTTCGTCGCGGTAGCGGTAGGCGGTGGCGCGCGAGAGCCCGAACCCGGCGCCCAGACGCTCGACATCGGGGTTGTCGCGCAACCAGGCGATCACGAACACCGCCTGCCTGAAGCAGGTCAGCAGACGGGTGCGGCGCCGCGTGCCGCGGCGCACACGCTCCTGATGCAGCAACCGGCTGACGTAGAGCACCAGGTCGCGCGGGACATCGAGCGTGACACAATAGGCGTACACGTGGAGCCCTCACCGTGGAGATCTTCTGTGGTAAGGGCTCTTCTACACGAGGGCTCCACGTCTATGCTGCGCATGTCGTGATCACCCCGGCACGCCCGCTCCACCCGGCCAGCACCGCTGAGATCATCTCATTGAGGTACGGCCACTCCACACCAATGACATTCAGGAAGTTCACCACCGGCAACGGCAGATCATCGACTGCCACAGCCTCACCTCCCAGCCTCGGGAAACCCTCGCCATCTTCACGCTACGCGAGCGCCGATTGACGCTAGCAGAGCACGAACTGGCCGTTCAGCTCCCTTATTGAACGGACCAGCCCAATCCCGGTTCTGTCGGCTCGTGTCGCCGCTGGTACTCGCCGTCCTCTCAGCGTCGGCGGCGTTGCCAAACACGCGGTGCGCGACCGCCTTCAACAGGCCGCGGTGCTGGGGGAAGGCTCACGCGGCTTCGCGTTGGCGCACTCCTGTTCCGCCGACCATGGCGATCCTCCTTCGCTGGGCGATCGCCGTAGTGCCCGGCCAGGCTCGCCGACGACGTCGCGGCGCTCGTGGCCTTCGTGTCAGCGCTGTTGCCGCGCTGCCACAGGATGTCGCCCTGTGCGACGGAGGCGGGCGGCGGACCGAAGATCGGGTACACCGTCCAGGCGAGGCGAGCGAAGCCGATCGTCGCAGCGAAGAACGGCAGCACCTCGACTCCGGGATTGTCCGAACGCGCCATCGTCAGGCAAAGCGACAACAGCGCGTAGCCGGCGAGTCCGGTGAGCGCGGAGCGGGCGATCACGCTGCGTGGCCTGCGAGCGCCTAGAAGGGCCATCCACGTGAAGAACAAGGCCAGGCTGCCCGAGGTGCTGGTGGACTCTACGGAGCGGGTGAGGTTCAGCAGCGGCGAATAAGAAGTCTGGATCCGCTGGCCGTTGTAGGTCAGCGCGCCCGCGAGGTCTCCCCGTACGACCACATCCCGCACAACGTCGCCCACTGATACCTGGTCGAGCAGAGGTACGTGCCCGTCGAATACAACCCAGGCCACACCCCCGTCGAGCAGATCCTGCGCGACGTCGAATTCGTAGGGCACGTGTTCGGGTGTGAAGAAGACACCTTGCACAGTCATCACGCTGACGACACACCAGGGGCCGACACCGTCCTGCGGCGGAGAGTAAGGCGTCGTGCATGGTGGAGCGGCGTTGAACGCGGCGGCGTTCTGCCGGTTGTAGTGCAGCGAATTCAGCGATCCGGCTACTCCGACCAGGCTCGCGACGGCAAAGAGTGCCCATGTGGCCCGCAGAACCCTGCTGCCGACAGGCGTGCGCCGCTTGGTGACGCGGGCAGTCTGCACCGACCCGGATCGATTGGCGCGACGACGCGACGGAACTTTGTCGCGCGGCGCGAACGTGAGGAGCGTCTCCACCTTGGCGAAGTACTGCGGATCCGGCACTGCGGGCAGGTGCAGCGGCGCTGGTAGCGTCACGCGCTCTCCACCCACCAGACGGATGGCAATCATACGGCCGCTGTGATGCCCCGGTGGCGCAGTCTCGTAGACGGTCTCGATCCACGACCAAGACATCCAACGCTGATAGACCAGGAACCTTCGGACCGAGATCCCTGACGCGTCAATCCTCGTCCTGTCGCCGATAGTGCTCAAGGCGATCAGGATCAGCACCCCGCTCAGAAAGGTCCACGCGGTCCCGCCGAGAAACCACTCAGGCCGGCGCAGTGCATAGATCCCGCCCGCCACGGGCAGCGACGCCAACCCCACTGTGGTGACCAGTTGACGTCGCGTCAACCGGAATGTTTCCCCCTTCACGTTTGAAACATACCCCCGTTCTACCAGGGCGGAAAGGCGTCCCGTCACGCCCTCCAAATCGCGCGGATGCGGCGGCTTTGTGCCCCGAGCCGACAACGGCGCGCTTGGAGCTTTCACCCGCCCCGATGCTGGCCGCACCGGCTGTCGTTCCCCTCGTATCGTGGAGGCCTGACTTAAAGGGATAGGTCAAGTGCCTGAGACGAGACGTCACTACGACGCGGACTTCAAGGCCGGTGCGGTTCGGCTGGTTGAGGAGACTGGTAGGCCGATCGCGCAGGTTGCGCGGGAGTTGGGGATCAATGACACGACGCTGGGTTGCTGGGTGGCTGACGCGCGGCGCTCGGTGAGGCAGGCCGCCGTGCCGGGCGGGTTGTCCATTGCGGAGCGCGAGGAGTTGGCGCGGCTGCGTAAGGAGAACGCCGAGTTGCGCATGGAGCGCGATGTCCTCAAGCGATCGGTGGTCCTGTGGGTGAAGGAGGCGACGAAGTAGCCGTGGCCGCCTTCATTGCCGACCAGAGGACCATGCACGAGGTGCCACACGCGGTCTCCTGCCGGGCCCTGAACGTGTCAGAGTCCTGGTTCTATAAGTGGTTGGGCTGGCCACCGACGGTGCGGCAGCAGCGTCGAGAGCGGCTGGCCGAGCAGATTAAAGTCTTGTTCAGCGCATCCGGTGGAACCTACGGCTCCCCGCGCATCCACCAGGACTTGGCCCAGGCCGGGTGGAGAGTGTCGGTGAACACCGTCGCCGCGGTGATGGCCGAGCTCGGGCTCGCCGGGCGTACCGGGCCCAGACGCCAGGGCTTGACCAGGCCCGGCGCCCGGCCGGTGGCCCCGGACCTGGTGCGCCGCGTTTTCGAGACTGTGGACCCTAATATGCTGTGGTGCGAGGATATGATCGAAATTGTTACTGCCGAGGGCAAGCTGCACTGCGCCTCGGTGATCGACCTGTTCAGCCGCCGTGTACTGGGCTTCGCGTTCGGCGAGCACCACGACGCAGCGCTGGTCACTGCGGTGCTGCAGATGGTGGTCGCGAGCCGGGGCGGCAGGGTCGAGGGGGTGATCTTCCACAGCGACCGGGGCAGCGAATGCACATCAGCCCTCTTTAATGGCACGTGCGGGCGTCTGGGCGTGGTGCAGAGCATGGGCCGGGTCGGCTCGGCCCTGGACAACGCGGTGGCCGAGTCGTTCAACAGCGTGCTGAAGGTCGAGTTCGTCCACCGGCACCCCTACGCTACCCGCGCCGAGGCCAGCATCCGCATCGCCACCTGGATCGCCGACTTCTACAACACCCGCAGGAGACACAGCAAAGCCGGCGGGCTACCACCAGTCGAGTTCGAACGCGTTACGCAGGAAGCCCGCAAAGCTCACCAGGCCCGCTACGGGCACCAGGAAGCGGCATAAGCCGCACAGCCAAACCCTCCACACTTCGAGGGGATTGACACAACACCAGTCGGCGGATCGAGGCGACTGTGCGCGGCCGGCCGGGACGTGTTCGCCTGCTGCGTTCGGCATGGTGCCGCTTGACCCAAGTCGCGGTGCCGGCGCAGGACGGTGTCAGGTCGCACGATCAGCCGCAGGCGTCGCAGCGACTCGCGCGGCAATGGTGCGGGCAGGCCAGCTAGAGGTGCGCGATTTGCGGGTTTGAATCGGGGCCTGGTGGCTGCGAGTTGCCGTTGCAGCACGCTGATCTGGTGGCGCAAGGCGAGGATCTCGATGTCCTTGTCGTGGTTGCTCATCGGCAACAGCCGCAGGACCGTGAAGGCGTTGCTCATCGCGAGGTAGGCCAGGCGTAGCAGCACGAGCGGTCATCCTGCCGTAGGCGCAGCCTCGACACGTGGGGAATCGCGGCAACGCCACAGGTCTGCACACGGCGAACCGAACCAGCCCCGACCTGCACGGACGATATTGTCGGCACCTTCACGGTGATCAAGGGCACACTCGTCCGCTTGCAGGTCGAGTGCCCGCCCGGCGACCGGGGCCCCGAGCCGGTGTGGCTGTGGTCCCCGGCCACCGGTGGCATTACGGCCGACATCGGCGGATGGGATTACCGGTAAGCGTAAGTGTAATCATCCGGATGGCCGAGTAATTCAGCCGGTTCGGTCGAGGTCACACCGGTGGCGAAGACGTCGCGGAGCACGGCCGGTTTGCGCCCTACCTGGCCAAGAGTGCAAATCTATTCATTCAAAAGTTTGATAGTCACAGAGTCTCTCTTTAGAAGTCTGCGATACCTTGACTTGTTATCATTCGATGCAATAATTCCAACTATCAGGGCACTGCTAGATGATGAAGCCAACGCGCGAACGCGGCACGCGTTCAGTCAAAAATACTTGATGTCACGTGCGCATCGTAAGTCCACATAGGGCTGTGACGTCGTCATCTGTCCGATTGTCTCCGTCTGCGGAACTCGGATTCGGATTGTGCTACACCCACCAGCCTCGGTCTGGTGACTATCGAACGGAGAGTGCTTTGGCCGGCACTTGGGGCACCATCAGGGGCCGAATCATAACGCCTAGC
>NZ_DASYZI010000346.1:0-5214 GCF_035946395.1 Actinocrinis sp. | reverse complement strand
GCCGTTCTGGTTGACCTTGGTGAAGTTCGCGGCGGGCAGACCCGCGGCGGACCGGTAGGCGGCCAGGTCGCTGGCGGCCGACGGGTAGTCGAAGGCGTCGACGAGGGCGACGGTGCGTCCGGAGCCGTTCGAGGCCGAGGCCGAGGTGAGGGCGTAGGCCGACTGCAACTGCGAGGGGCCGTAGCCGACGCCGGCCGGGATGGCGTTCGGCGAGGTGCTCGCCGCCATCGGCTTGACGCCGGAGCGCTTGAGCGCGAAGCAGGACTCGTGTCCGACCACGATCACGGCCGGGCAGGCGCGGGAGGAGCGGCTGTTCGCGGCGGACAGCGCGGGCTGCGAGGCGTGGGCCGAGCCCGTCGCCTCCGAGGCGATCAGCTGTGACATGGCGTTCGGCGCTGCGGTGTTCGATGACGACGAGGCGGCAGCAGCCGTCGTCACCGCGCTGAGAGTCAGCGCACTGCCCAAGGCGAGCGCCGTGGCCAGGCGAGCCGACGTCCGCAGTCGATCTCTGAGTTCCACTCGGGTTGTCCCTCTCGGTGAGTGCCGCCGGCATCGGGTCTGGCCGACGGCATGGGTGGGTGGCCGGGCATTCCGGCGGCGCGGGATCACCGCGGCGCGGGTGGACCGGCCGTGATTGAGAGTTGTGGGGGGATATCTGGCGGCCCGGACAGAACGGGTGCGCGTGCATGCATGCGCCTGCATGCCTGCACACGTGCGTGCGTGTCGAACGTTGAGCTTGTCGCTTGCGGTGGGTAGTCCCGCTCCAGCCGTGCCTATTAGTCGATACATGGGTATACATCACTACACATTGCTATAGACCTTCACGCACTCCGAGAGCCTGAAGGGAATCTGAAGGAGTCTGACCATTCAGTCACCCGGTGTACGTGCCGGAACGTAGCGCCACACCCGGAGTCGGTCAATGCAGAGCGCTGTTACGGATCATCAAACTTCATCAAAGCCCCGCAGCCCAGGTAGCCGCCCACCGTCACCGCGAACACAAAAGCCCAGGCCAAGCGCCACCCGCCCGAGCCCTCCACTGGGCGCACCGTCAGCCCCTTGAAACACAAACCCACTGATTACGACTTGGCAACGATCTGCCCCTGTACTACGCAGCGTCGTACACAGGAAGATGCCTCATCTTGTCCATACCCCACAAAGCGGCCCCCTGCGGACATCGCGCATGATGCCTAATCGTCACGCCACATTACGTCACGCCACGCCACATCACATCACATCGCGTCACGCGCTGCTCGGCCGCTGCACATCCTGGACCCAGTAGATCTGCTTGTGGCCGCGCGCCTCGAACTCGGCGCGCGCCTTCTCCGCAGCGTCACGATCTGGAAAATAGGCGACGACGTACCGATTCCCGTTGTCATCCTGACGCATCAGGCAGCACTCGCCGCTCTCACCTGGGCCCAGAACGGAGCTCATCTAAGCCTGGTCTGTCAGGGCGGTGGCGAACAAGGCCTCTACGTCGTTCATCTGGCGTCTGGCGAGCATCAGTCCCTCCTCTGCCACCACCACGAACGTCGTGAGGAGCAGGGCCCACGTTGCGAACATGCGCGGACCGTAGCAGGACATGTCGTGGTTGCCCACGGCGGCCACCGCCGCTGCCGATCCGACGATACCGATAATGATTGCGCAGAAGGCGTAGAGCACGAGATATCTGCGCGGCGGGGTGAGCAGCCCAAGGATCCGACGAAGCGAGGGCCGTCCCAGTCCCCTCGCCTTGACCATGAGCGTCATGACGCCAGCCGCCACAGGCAGCCAGGACCCAAGTATCAGCGGCACATCCCAGTGCTGGTTGAGCAGGATGTCATGACTGGCAATCATGATCGTGAGATTGCCCAATGCCAATACCAACAGCAGAACGCGGTATCCAAGACGGATCACACAATTTGGTATCCGACTCGCCCCCTTCATATTCCCGCACCCCAACGATGCGCCAGGAGTTGCGGGCCGGGGCCTACCACCTGAAGCAGAGTGCCATCACCAGCATGTCGCCAGGGATGGTGTTGAGGTACTCGTCGACCAAGGTGTAGTAGAGCTGGAGTACTCGCCGGTCAAAGCACTGATCGCCCATCAAGCAGCCAGAGCCGGCGCCCGACTGCCACAGGGTGTCGATCCACCGGCCTTCGGCAGTTCGGCAGCGATGAACACATCTGTCGGCTGCGGTGTGGGTAGGCGTCGAACACCGCAGACCCCGCACCCTGTCTCATGTCGCGCGAACAGCATGCTGATCACCGGCTTGAGTCCCTGGCTGTCGTGCTCGTTACCACGTGAGACGGTGACCGCGACTGGTAGTCCGCACCGGTCGGACAGGACATCCATCTTGGAACCGAGCTTCCCCCGGTCCAGGGGCTAGGACCGGTCTGGCCTCCCCCTTTTTCGCCCGCACGTGCGCGGAGTCCAGCACAGTCGCGGATACCGCCTCACCCGAGGCGAACTGCTTACTACCACCACCCTGCGGGCGCACCGAGACCGCTGGCAGCACCGGCCGCGCGGTCTCCCAAAGCCCCCCAGCGCAATCCACGACCACTGAGACCCTCTCATGCCCCTGACAACGCCAGACACACCATCTGGGGCACGGTCTAAGCCTGTCTAATCAGGCTGATTTAGGCGATCGTTTTCGCTGTACACTGATTTGCGCGTCGGGCCGCGAGGGACGATCCCGACCCCGAGATCTATGGGGGTTTTTCAACAGGTGCGGTGGCGGGCGCCAGACTGATGGCGCCCGCCACCGAGCGCTCGCACAGCACAATGCTCGGTAGTCCTGAATTATCGTCAACTGATACCAATTCTGTTATCAACAAATGACTAATATTGGACGGGGTTCATGGCTTCTATCGACGAAAAGGCTGCAACGAGGCCGCCGCTTGCTGCTGCGATCTTGGTCACGTCCATCCCGTTGTTCATGGCGACACTGGACAACCTCGTCGTCGTCTTTGCGCTGCCGGTGATCAAGGTGCGTCTGGGCGGGTCGGCCGAGTCGATGCAGTGGGTCGTCAACGCCTACACGCTCGCGTACGCCGGGATGCTGCTGACCGCGGCCGCGCTGGGCGACCGGTTGGGCCGACGCCGGCTGTTCGCGCTGGGGATCCTCGTGTTCACTGCGGCGTCCGCGACCTCCGCTCTCGCACCCAACACGGCGATGCTGATCACGTCCAGGGTCGTGCAGGGCCTGGGCGCAGCGGCGATCATGCCGCTCTCGCTCACGTTGCTGGCCTCGGCCGTGAAGCCGAGCCTGCGCCCTTTGGCGATCGGGATCTGGGGCGCCGTCAACGGTATCGGCATCGCGTTGGGGCCGTTGGTGAGCGGTGCCGTGGTCAATGGGCTGTCCTGGCAGTGGATCTTCTGGTTGAACGTGCCGCTCGGCATGCTGGTGCTGCCGTTCATGTGGCGGACGCTGCGTGAGTCTCACGGCCCGGACAAGGCGCTCGACCCGCTCGGCCTGGTGCTCGTCAGCGGGGGCGTGTTCGCGATGCTGTGGGCGATCATCCACAGTGACTCGCGCGGCTGGAGTTCCGCGCAGACGCTGGTCCCGCTGATCGGCGGGAGCGCACTGGTGGGCGTGTTCCTGGCGTGGCAGGCTCGGGCTCGCACACCGCTGATGCCGCTGCGGCTGTTTCGCAACCGCTCGTTCTCGGCGATCAACTTCAGCACGATCGCTTTCTCCTTCGGCCTGTTCGGCTCGGTGTTCCTGCTCTCCCAGTTCTTCCAGGTGGTCGACCACTACTCACCGCTGGAGTCAGGAGTGGACACGATGCCGTGGACGATGGTTCCGATGATCACCGCTCCGCTGTCCAGCGTGCTGATGGGCAAGCTAGGACCGCGGGTGATCGTCAGCAGCGGCCTGGCGTTGCTGGCGGGCGGGCTGGCCTGGGTCGCGCTCACGATCGGCACGAGCGTGCCCTACTCCACCCTCGTCCCTCCCTTCGTCATAGCCGGCGCCGGGCTGGGCATGGTGCTGGCCCCGACAGCCATCGTCGTGATTATGGGCGTGCCGGACGCGGACCACGGCAAGGCCTCCGGGGTCAACAACACGCTGCGAGAGATGGGCACGGCCCTGGGCATCGCCGTCCTTTCCGCGGTGTTCGCCGCGCAGGGCAGCTACGCCTCCGGCGAGAGCTTCGTGGACGGCCTGCGGCCCGCACTGTGGGTCGGCGCAGCCGTCGTCGGATTCGGCGCGCTGTGGGCGCTGGCGCTGCCCGGGGCCCGCACGGCAAGCCAGCACCTGGCCGATGAAGCCGCCGCCCTAGCCGCGGAGGAGCCGGTCCTCGATTCATCGGTGCGTTAGGCGTGTTCGAGCAGTTCATCGCCTCATCAATGTTAATGATCGAATGCTCCGCTCTGCGGAGGCCATACCGCCTCGCCACGACGCACCGCAAGCGTGCGATGGAACACAAGCCCCTCATGGAGCGATCGAACTAAATGAGTTAAACTAAAACATTGACCTCGATTCGTCGGGTTTAGCTGTTTCCTGATTCACCTCACCCTCTGCCCGTTATGTCCTTCTGGATGGCGGGAAGGCCGTCGTGTGTCGCCGCGGGCTGCGCCGGTTTCGACGGCACACGACCGGGTCGGGCTTGGTGTCCGTTTCGTGCTCATTGGGGCATGTTTCGGCTGAGAGCCCGATTCCCCCGCGTCGAACCGGAGTGGATGAGAATGCGTCGGATCACCCTGCTCGCGGCGGCCGTGATAGCAATGGCTGCGGCCCTTGGCATCGCTGCGGCCGGCCCCATCCTGCAGCCCGGCCCCGTCGTCATCATCGATCGCTGATCTGCACGCCCGACAGGCACGTGGACGCATCCCGTGTCAATCCGGGCACTTCGTTTCGTGCTCCCTCCCGCAAGCGGGATCGCGAGAGGGAGCACGAATATCAGGCGCCTCACGCCGCCGTGCCTGCTGGCGCGCTAGTCCGAGAGCATGGCGAACATTTCGCGGCCTTCGGCTGCTGCTCGTGATTCTGTGGCGGCCCAGGTGAACATGCCCTTGGCCATGGTCGAGGTCTCCTGTGCGGCGCGGTGGTTGTAGACCTCGGCGCGTACGCGGGCCGTCTCGCGGTCCTGCGGTGCTGCTTGCACGGCCCATTCGGCCAGGTGTGCGGCCAGGCGTGGGTTGCCCTCGGCCAGCAGGGCCTGTGCCCGCGCGGCCAGGACGTGCGCGCCGCCGGCCAGCTGGGCGAGTTCGGCCGCGATCTCCACCTCGGGGGCG
>NZ_DASYZI010000345.1:0-8196 GCF_035946395.1 Actinocrinis sp. | reverse complement strand
CGGAGTGTCGACCTTCACGTTGGTGTCCATGCCGTCCTGCCACTCCACCGTCCCGTCGGACAGGATGACCGGGAACGCGGCGTTGATCACGTTGTACCCGTGCTGGAGGATCCGCGAGTCGTTGATCGGGATCCAGCCGAGTCCCGGATGCACGCCGTTGAGCGCGCCGTCCCAGTTCTCCCAGTACCCCTGGATCACCTTGCCGGCCGGCCGCGACTTGACCGCGCAGGTGCTGCCACCGGGTGGCGCGGAGCTGGTCGCCGACGCGGACGGGGACGGGGACACGCTTGCGGACGGGGATGTGGGCGAGGCCGATGGCGAGGCGCTGCTCGTCGTCGCCGAAGCCGAGGCCGATGGCGAGGTGGTGCCAGCGGTGCAGGCGCCTAGGTCCTGCCACAGCGCGGGTACCGCGACCGGGGTCCATCCGGCGCCGACGGGCGGGGTGTTCGCCTGGAGGGCCTGGTACTCGTGGCCCATGTAGGTCACCTGGTCGCCGACCTTGTAGCTGGTGCCTTCGGCCCACGCCGGGCCGGAGCAGGCCACGGTGGCCGCTGCCTGCCCGCTGGGCGCGAGCAACGCTCCCACCGCGACAGTCATCGTCACGGCCGCGATCACGGCGGCGGCCATGAAGGGATTCGCGCGACGTCTGGTTCTCATAGCACTCCTAACACTTGGTCGAGTGTCGAGTGCGGCGCCGCGCACGGGCAGCGTACCGGCTCTCCCCTCTCTAGGTAATGGGACAAAACGGATGGACCACGCGATCTACAGCTCAGCAGAGCCGGTGATCATCCTCCGACAGGGCGTTGTCAGGCCTTCCGCAGCAGCAGGACAAGGACGAGCAACGCGGCCAGGCCGAGGCCGACGGACGTCGCGGCCGGCCTCGCGAGACGCCAGGCGGAGCCGTTCTCGGCGCGCCGCTCAACAATGGACTGATATGATTTCGCGTCCTGCGGCTCCGCCAGGCTCTGCACTCCCTGGAACTGCGCGCCGAGCGCCAGGACGCCGACCTGGTCCCCGATCTGCGCCACCGCCCGGCGCGCCTGCTCGATCGTCGACAAGCTGCCGGACGTGAAGCAGAGCCCGCGTTCGCCCTGCGCCAGGCGCCCGGCGTATGCCAGGAAGGCGTCCACGGCCCGCGCATCCGAGTCCGGTCCGGCCCACGGCGGGTCCATCGACCACGTCGGCACTCCCCCCGGCACCGTGGATGCGGTCTCGCGTATCGCAGCGAGGACTCGCGCGGCGGCCGGCAATTCGGCCTGCGCGGGCGATTCGAGCGCGGCGTCCACCAGTTCGGCGGGGTAGATCTCGTCGAGCCGCGCCCCGAGTTCGGCCCGCGCGGCGGCATCCAGCCCCAGCCGGACCCATCGGACGGCCGACTCGGCGTCCTGCGAAGCGGCCTCGATCACCAGGCTGTAGCGGATGGCCCGCAGCCGCGAGTCGCGGCGGTCGGACGGGACGCCGAACATCGCCGCCGACCACCGCGGCCCCTCGCCGCGCGCGGCCACCGCGGGCCTCTCCTCGGTGAGGTACCGGCCGGAGAGCGCTTCCCACCACCGCTCGCCCGGAACCGCGCCGAGAAACCGGTAGTCGGCGCTCGTCCCCCGGGTCTTGACGTAGACCTTCACAGGGACGTCCAGTCCTCGGCCTGCGACTGCGGGTCGGTCGCCTCCGCCAGGCCGCGCATGTCCGATTCGAGTTCCCGCCGGGAACGCGCCACGCGTTCGGCGTCACGCTGTGTCCCGATGACGCCGCCCTTGTCACGCCTGGCCTCGCCGCGCATGCGGTATCCGAACGCCTTCCAGAAGCCGCGCCGCTGCGCCATCCGCGAGAGGAACTCCTGCTGCTGCTCGCGGCTGCCGTGCTCTTCCAGTTCCCTGACTTTCTCCCGTCCTTCGAGCACGGTGAGGCACAGCTGCCGCATGACGGCGCCGGCGCCGGTGATGCGGCGCTGCGGCGAGTTCGAGGTGAACCGGTATATGCCTTCGAACACCGGGTGCCGGCTCCCCCTGGTCGTCGGCAGCTTCCAGAAGCTGTCGACGAGTTGGATGCAGCCATACGTCTCAACAGGCTTGTAAAGTATCCTGATGGTCCGGTCCCGGGCCTCCTTGCGCACCGTCTCGGTGATCTCGTCGTACAGCGCCTGGATCCGCGCCCGCAGCGCGTCCGCGTCCGAACCGGCGGGCCGGCTCGGGTCGAGGTACTTCTCGCACTTGACCGGTACCAGCATCAGCACCGCCGGTTCGTCCCGGTGTTCGGTCGTGTTGCGCGACCTCGCCCACAACCGGACCATGTCGTGCACGTCCACGATCCCGAGCAGGTGCAGCGACGCGGCCCGCTCGGCGGGGTTGCGGGCCTCCATCAGCAGCGCCGCGTCGATCGGCAACAGGGCGAGGATGCTGTGCTCGATGTGCGTCTCGACCTGCTCCCAGCCCTCTTCGGACACCGCGCCCGACTCCCGGGCCGCGGGATCGAGCCAGCCTCCCGGATAGTCGAGGATTTCGAACGGGATCTCCAGCTCCCGGTTGTTGATGGAGCGCAGCGAGAAGTCGAGCCAGTCCGCCGACTGGGTGCCGCCGAGCGATCCGGACTCGAACACCTGGGTGCCCACGGCTTCGTTGAGTTCTTTCCTGTGCTCGTTGATCCGGGCCCGGGTATGGGTGTCCAGGACCACGTTCAGGGAGGTCCCGCGCAGTCTGTCCTGCGTGTCGTCGAACATCGAGGCCAGCAGGGTCGTCTTGCCTACTCCGGACGGCCCGAGCAGCGCGACCTTGAACTTGTCGTCCTCCATCAACCGTCTCCCCGCTCAAGAAGTGGATCGTAGATCTCTGTCTCAGCCATCCCCCTCCCGGCCGCCGTCAAAGCGCCCCGCCCTGGACCCGTGTGGCGAGCAGTCGATCGGGCGCGCGATCACACCGCACCTGTGAGCGAGCCCCACCGTGGATGCGATCACCGCCGCGCAGCGAACCAGTGTGATCGCTGGAAATATGACCAGGTCGTTCACTGGGAGAGCGCTCTCCCCGACACTCTCCCCGGCCGGTTGAACCGCTGCGTTCCGTCTGCCTTCAAGCTCGTCGAGGCAGCCACAGGCGGGAGTCGGACGGCGTATCGATGGCCGGGAGGGGTTCGGTGGTGGATGAGGCGGCGGACTCAGTGCTGACAGCAGCCGTACGGTGCCTGTCAGCCCCACGACCTCGACGACTGGCGCGACTCCCGACGGCAACGGCCCATTCTGGCTCGGACGCTCACCGACCCGGCCGCTACCTGCGAAGATCCCGGCCGGCAGGGCACCGGATCCGACTACGAACGTACCGGGCAGCCAGGGCGCCATGCCCGACGGCGCCGTGACGTCCCCGATCCGGCGAGACCTCTTGACACAGCCGGGTTCCTGTCGAAGACTCCGCTCTGGAGAGCGCTCTCCAACTGCTTTGGGTCGCTGCCGCATCGAGTCGCCCAAGAACGCATTTCACGCTCGCTCGACGATCTACGGCACGGTGAACTGCTGCTCGGCGGGGGCTGCGGTGCGCCGTGCCGCCACCGCACCACCGACACGTCGCTGTGGACATCCGGCTTGCACCCGGCCTTGTTTCCGTGTGCCCGGCCACGCCGGACGCGCGGCTGCGAGCCGTTCGCGGACGTTCGCAGGCAGACTCCGGCGCCGCCCACACCGGCCGGCCGTCTACCCGCCCCGCCTACCCGCCCCGCCTACCCACTCGCCGACCGACCGAGCGGCCCCGCGCCGACGAGGAAGATCAGGCACCTGAAGGGAATGCAATGAGGCTTCTCATCCCCCTGAGACAGTCTGCGCACGGCCGGCCGCGGCCGACGCGCCGCCGGCCCGTGTTCCGCGCGCTGCTCGCGGTCACGGCGCTGTCCGCCTTGTCGCTGACCGGCGCGCGCACTGCGGCGTTCGCCGCCGCCGACGCCCCGTTCGGCGGCACCGCGGCCGCCGTGCCGGGCACGGTCCAGGCGGCGAACTACGACACCGGCGGCCAAGGCGTCGCCTACAACGCCACCGCCGGCAACGGCAGCGCCAACAGCTACCGCACCGACGGTATCGACCTCGAAACGACCGCGGACACACTGGACACCGGCGTGGCCGGCGGCGCGTACGACATGGGCTGGACGACGCCCGGGCAGTGGTTCAAATACACGGTCAACGTCTCCACCGCGGGCACGTACAGCGTCGCCTTCCGGCTTTCGTCGCCGTACGGGATCACCGACGCGCTGCACATCGCCAACGCGTCCGGCACCAACCTGAGCGGCTCGGTCGCGGTCCCGAACACCGGCGGCTACCAGACCTGGGCCACCGTCGCCGCCAGCGTCACCCTGCCGGCCGGCCAGCAGACGCTCACCATCGACCAGGACACCAACGGCTGGAATTTCCACTACCTGACGTTCACCCTGAGCTCGGGCGGCGGAGGCTCGGGCGGTGACCAGCCCTTCGGCGGCACGCCGGCGCCTGTGCCGGGCACGGTCCAGGCCGCGAACTACGACACCGGCGGCCAAGGCGTCGCCTACAACGTCACCGCGGCCAACGGCACTTCGAACAGCTACCGTTCCGACGGCGTCGATCTCGAAGCCACCGCGGACACCGCGGACACGTCCCCGGCCGGCGGCGCCTACGACATCGGCTGGACGGCAGCAGGGCAGTGGTTCAAATACACCGTCGAGGTGTCCACGACCGGGACTTACACAGTCAGCCTCCGGGTGGCCGCGGCCGCCGCGGTCACCGACGCGCTGCACATCGCCAACTCCTCCGGCACCAACCTGACCGGCGCGGTCGCCGTCCCGAACACCGGCGGGTATCAGACCTGGACGACGGTCACCGCCAGCGTCACCCTGGCGGCCGGCGCGCAGACGCTCACCGTCGCCCAGGACGCCGCCGGCTGGAACCTGCACTACCTCGCCTTCGCCCAGGGATCGGGCGGCGGCTGCACGAGCAACTGCGGTGGCGGCGGCGTGACCCAGTACTGCGGTTACCAGGACCTCGCCCTCGACCAGCCGACCACGGCCTCCTCGACCTATTCGACCACTGGCAACCTGGCGTCCGCCGCCACCGACGGCAACCCCGGCACCCGTTGGGAGAGCGCGTACAGCGACCCGCAGTGGCTTGAGGTCGACCTCGGGTCCCAGACCCAGATCTGCGGCGCCGCCCTGCTGTGGGAGACCGCGTACGCCTCGGCGTTCCAGATCCAGACGTCGACCGACAACGCGAACTGGAACACGGTCTACTCCACCACCACCGCCACCGGGGGGAGCGAGTCGTTCACCTTCTCGGCGACCGCCCGCTACATCCGGGTGAACGCCACGAAGCGCGCGACCCAGTGGGGCGACTCGATCTTCGAGTTCGACGTCTACGGCCTGACCACCGTCGCACCGCTCAGCGGCGGCAACGGCAACGGTGGCAACGGCGTGTGCCCGTGGGTCAACTCCACCGCGTCGGTCGCCTCGCGTGTCCAGCAGGTGCTCAACACCATGAACCAGACCGAGGAGTTCACCCTGCTCTCCGGTGACGGCGGCTCGTCGTACATCGGCCAGGTCGCCGCCATCCCGAACCTGTGCATCAAGGCCATGAACATGCAGGACGGCCCGAACGGCGTCGGCGACGGGACCGGCGGAGTCACCGCCTACCCCGACGGCGAGAACGCCGCGGCCACCTGGGATCCGGCCCTGATCCAGCAGGAGGGCGCCGCGATGGGCGCCGAGTTCGCGGGCAAGGGCGTGAACGTCTCGCTCGGCCCGACGACGAACCTGGTGCGCGACCCGCGCTGGGGCCGGACCTACGAGACCTACGGCGAGGACCCGTACCTGGCCGGCCAGATCACCGCAGCCGAGGTACAGGGCCTACAGAGCCAGGGTGTCCAGGCCATGGTCAAGCACGACGCGGCCTACGACCAGGAGAAGTACCCGAACGGCAACAACAACGAGACGGTCAGCGAGCAGGCGCTCCAGGAGTTGTACCTGGCTCCGTTCCAGTCGGCCATCGAGCAGTCCGCCCCGGCCTCGCTGATGTGCTCCTACGCCGTGGTCAACGGCAACGCCTCATGCCAGAACGCCGACATGCAGATCAAGGGCCTGGACAACGAGGCGAACTTCGGCGGCTACATCACCTCCGACTGGGGTGCCGACTACAACAACGTCGCCTCGGTCGTGGGCGGCATGGACATCGGGATGCCGTTCCCCGGCTCGATCGCGACCGACCTGGGCAACGCGATCACGGCCGGCACGCTGAGCCAGTACACGGTCAACGCGGCCGTCGGCCGGATCCTGACCCAGATGTTCGCCTTCGGCATGTTCGACAATCCGGCCGGCGGCGCGCTCGCCAACACCGTGACCTCCGCGGCGCACCAGCAGACCGCGCTGCAACTGAACGAGGAGGGCTCGGTCCTGCTGAAGAACAACGGGATCCTGCCGCTCAACCCGAACGGCACCGAGTCGATCGCCGTGATCGGCACCGACGCGGGCGCCGGCGTGGAACTGGCCGGCGGCGGCAGCGGCACGGTGACCAGCTCCAACACGATCTGGCCGATCACCGGGATCCAGAACGCGGTCGGGTCGGGCGTCAAGGTCACCTACACCGCCGGCAACGATAACGGGACGGCCAACATCCCGAACGCGGTCGCCGCGGCGAAGGCCGCGACCGACGCGATCATCTTCGCCAACCTGCCGGAGGGCGAGGAGAGCGACCTGACCACCCTGGACCTGTCCGCCACGGACGAGTCGATGATCTCGCAGGTCGCCGCCGCAAACCCGAACACCATCGTGGTGATCGACAGCGGCGGTCCGGTGGTCATGCCGTGGCTGAACTCGGTGGCCGGTGTGTTCGCGAACTGGTACCCCGGCCAAGAGGTCGGCAACGCGATGGCCGCGCTTATCTTCGGCACCGCCAACCCGTCGGGCAAGCTGCCGGTCACCTTCCCCAGCAGCCTGAGCCAGGTCCCGGCGCAGACCACCGCGCAGTGGCCCGGCACCTCGACCGGGGTGACCTACAGCGAGGGTGTGAACATCGGGTACCGCTGGTACCAGTCCCAGAACATCACCCCCGCCTTCCCGTTCGGCTTCGGCCTGTCCTACACCAACTTCTCCTTCTCCAACCTCAGCGTCGGCGCGTTCAACGCCAACGGCACCGCCACGGTGACGGCAACCGTCACCAACACCGGCTCCCGGGCCGGGGCGGACGTCGCGCAGATGTACGTCAACGACCCGGCGGCCAGCGGCAACCCGCCGCAGCAGCTCGCCGGCTTCCAGCGGGTTAGCCTCAACCCCGGTCAGAGCACGACGGCCAGCTTCACGCTGACCATCCACGACCTGGCCAACTGGTCGAACACCGACAACCAGTGGGAGGCCCAGGCCGGCACGTACGGCATCTCGGTCGGCGATTCATCGGCCAACCGGCCGCTGTCCGCGACCACCAGCCTGGCGCACCAGCTGACCGGCCAGGTCGCCGCGGGCACCTCGGGCGCCGGCGTGTCGGCGGCCAACACCGCGGTCAGCGCGAACGTCACCCCGAACTCGGGCGTGCCGGGCGCGGAGACCGTCGGCGTGGTCAACCCGTGGGGTTACAGCAGCCCGAAGGGCACGGCGGTCTCGTTCGCCATGCAGGCCGTGGACTCCAACGCGTCCCAGACCCTCACCTACACCGCGACCGGGCTGCCGCCCGGCATCACGATCGCGTCCAACGGCACGATCTCCGGTTCCGGCAGCACGCTCGGAACCTACACGGTGACCGTGACGGCGACGGACACGGCGGGATTCTCCGGCACGGCAACCTTCGTGTGGTCCGTCGTGCAGTGATCCGCACGTAATAGACGGGGTTGGCGCCCGAACCGGTTGTCCGGGCGCCAACCCCGTCCCCGTTCCAACGCGCGTCAGCGGGGCGGTGAAATCGGTCAGTGCTCCACAGGTTGCACGGCGAACATTTCGCGGCCTTCGGCTGCTGCTCGTGATTCTGTGGCGGCCCAGGTGAACATGCCCTTGGCCATGGTCGAGGTCTCTTGTGCGGCGCGGTGGTTGTAGACCTCGGCGCGTACGCGGGCCGTCTCGCGGTCCTGTGGCGCTGCTTGCACGGCCCATTCGGCCAGGTGTGCGGCCAGGCGTGGGTTGCCCTCGGCCAGCAGGGCCTGTGCCCGCGCGGCCAGGACGTGCGCGCCGCCGGCCAGCTGGGCGAGTTCGGCCGCGATCTCCACCTCGGGGGCG
>NZ_DASYZI010000344.1:0-9134 GCF_035946395.1 Actinocrinis sp. | reverse complement strand
CGCAGATGGCCGCGCCGCTGCTGGCCGGCACCGACCTGCGCAACGCGAGCGCCGCGACGATGGCGATCTACCTGAACAAGGACGTCATCGCGGTGGACCAGGACCCGCTGGGCAGGCAGGGCGTGGAAGTCTCCTCGACCGGCGGGCTCGACGTGCTGGCCAAGCCCCTGTCCAACGGGGACGTGGCGGTGACGCTGTTCAACGAGAACGCCAGTGCGGCCACGATCTCCACGACCGCCGCCGCGGTCGGGCTGCCGAGCGCGTCGAGCTACACGCTCAACGACCTGTGGGCACACAGCAGCACCACCACGAACGGCAGCACGTTCAGCGCGAGCGTCCCGGCGCACGGCGTGGTCATGTACCGGGTCACCGCGAACGGCGCCACCTCGCCGTCGGCTTCCGCGTCGGCTTCGGCGAGCCCCAGTGCGAGCCGCAGCGCGAGCCCCAGCCCGTCCGCGTCCGCAACGCCGAGCAGCAGCCCGAGCGCCAGCCCGAGCCGAAGCGCCAGCGCCAGCGCGAGCCCCACCGGTTCAACGTTCTGCCACGTCACCTACAGCACGCAGAGCCAGTGGGCAGGCGGCTTCACCGCCAACGTCACCATCGCCGACACCGGCACGTCCACGATCAACGGCTGGACGTTGGCCTTCGCCTTCCCCGGCGATCAGAAGGTCACCAACGCCTGGAGCGCGACCGTCAGCCAAAGCGGCGCGACGGTCACCGCCGCGAACCTGAGCTACAACGGGTCGCTCAGCCCCGGCGCAAGCACATCCTTCGGCTTCCAGGGCACCTGGACCAACAGCGACGCAGTCCCGACACACTTCACCCTCAACGGCACGGCCTGCGGCTGACCAGGCGCGCCCCGACGGCACCGCTCCCCCGGACACCACGATCGACGGGAACGGTCACGGCACCGCGTGCCCTGCCCTGGCGTACCCGGCCTTCGCCGCGGCGACCAGGACGCAGAATCCTGCGACGATCGCGGCGAGCAGCGGATAGAACCGCGGCGGCGGCGGTGCCAGGCCGAGGGAGGCGGCCAGCGGGCCGAGCGGGAGAAACAGCGCGAGGGCGGCCAGCGCCGTGGTCGCGGCGAACAGCGCGCCGCGCGCCCGGCTGCGGCGCTCGAAGGAGTGCCGGCTGCGCAGCAGCAGGATCGCGCAGGCCTGGGTGAGCAGGTTCTCGGCGAACCAGCCGGCCCGGAAGAGCGCCTGCGCGCCCGGGCCGGCCGCGCCGTGCGGGGCGAGCGCGTGGAAGGTGGCCAGATCGGCCAGGGTGCCCAACGGGGCGAACAGCAGGGTGAAGCGGACCAGGTCGTGCCGGTCGAAGCGGCGCGGCCGGGCGGCGGCGGCCGGATCGGTGCGGTCGGTGGTCAGCGCCAGCTGCGCGAGGTCGAAGGCGAGGTTCTGTACCAGGATCTGTAGCGGCAGCATCGGCAGGAACGGCAGCACCAGCGCCGCCGCCAGCGTCGACAGGACGTTGCCCGCGTTCGAGCTCAGCGTGATCTTCAAGTACTTGGCGGTGTTCACCGCGGCGCCCCGCCCCGCCGTGATCACGTCGGGAAGCGCGTGAAGTCCGCCGGGCCCGAGCACCACGTCCGCGCACTCACGGGCCACGTCCGCCGCCTCCGGGAGGGAGAGCCCGACGTCGGCGGCGCGCAGCGCGGGCGCGTCGTTGACCCCGTCGCCGAGGAAACCGGTGGCCCGCCCGGCGTCGCGCAACGCTCCTACGATGAGGGCCTTGTGCGCCGGTGTGGCCTGCGCGAACACGCGTGCGCCCGAAACGAGTCGGCGCAGCTCGGCCGCGTCGCAGGCGTCGATGTCAGCGCCGGTGACGATCCGGCCCGCGCCGAGGCCGAGTTCGGCGCACACAGCGGCGACCACCTCGGGTATGTCTCCGGTGACCACCTTCGTCTCGACGCCCGCGTCGGCGAGCCGGGACAGCACGCCGCGTGCCTCGGCCCGGGGCCGGTCGCGCAGCACGACGAAACCGGCCAGGGTCAGCCGCCGCTCGTCGGCCGGGCGCAGCGGCCTCGTTCGCGGTCTGCCGTGCAGTGGGCGGATCGCGACGGCGAGCAGCCGCTCGTATCGCGTCGCGTGCGCTTCGGCCAGCCCGAGCAGGCGCTCACGGGTGGCCGGGTCGAGGGGCGCCTGCTCGCCGTGTCGCAGCAGGCTGTCGCAGGCTTCGAGGATGTCGGGCACCGCGCCGTGCGCGGCCAGCAGGCCGCCGCCGAGTCGGCCGGGTTCGCACAGCAGGGCGCTCGCGCGCCGGCGCACGGGGTCGAAGGGCAGCACGTCGAGGACCTCGAAGCGGTGCGCGCCGTCGTATGCGTCGAGCAGCGCCTCGTCCAGCGCATCGACCAGGCCGGGGGCGTGGGCGAGTACGGCCGCGCTCACGGCGCGGGCCCATGTCAGTGCGCTGTCGTCGCGGTCGGGATGCGCTGCCCGGCCTTCGGCGTCGAGGCAGGCGGCGACCGTCGGGCGGCCGAGGGTGAGCGTCCCGGTCTTGTCGATGCAGAGCACGTCGATGGCGCCGAGGTTGTGCACGGCGGCCAGCCGGCGCACGGCGGTGCCGTGTCGGCCCAGCTCACGCGCCGCGGCGAACAGCACCCCGGTGGTGACCACCGGCAGCATCTCCGGGGTCAGGCCGGTGGCGACCGCGAGCCCGAACAGCAGTGCCTCGGCGTGCATCCCGCGGGTGGCCGCCAGCACGGCGAAGACCAGCGCCCCGGTCAGCACGCTGCCGACCAGCAGCAGCCGGGTGATGCTCGCGACGCCTCGTTCGTACGCGGTCGCGGGCTGCGCGCCCGGTCCGGCGAGCGCGTCGTGCGCGGCGCCGTACACGGTGTCCGCCCCGGTGGCGATCACCACGGCGGTCGCGGTGCCATGGGCGACCCGCGCTCCGGCGCGGCACAGCCAGGTCTGCTCAGCGGCCGACGGATCCGGACCGGTTACCGGCGCCGCGGTCTTCGCCGCCAAGCGCGACTCGCCGGTCAGCGCCCCTTCGGACAATGTGAGGCCGTCGCTGCGCAGCAAGTACAGGTCCGCCGGCACGAAATCCCCGGGATGCAACTGCACGATGTCCCCGGGCACCAAGTGTTCGATCGGAACCTCGCGCACCCGGGACAGCGCACCGTGTTCCGCACGGCGCAGCACGCTCGCGCTCGCCCCGACCAGAGTGCGCAGCGCCGCTACCGCACGCTGCCCCCGAGCCTCCTGACGCACCCGCAGCACGCAGCCGATGACGACGGCCACCATGATCACCGCGGTACTGGCCGGACTGCGCGTCAGGGCCGCGACAGCCGCGATGACGGCCAACAGCAGCACGAAGGGATCGCGCGCCGCGGCCAGCAGGCGGTGCGCGCCGTGAGGCATGGTGCGCGTGCGCAGCGTGTTATCGCCCCAGGCGGACGCGCGCCGCTCCGCGTCGCGCTCGGTCAGCCCACGCGGGCTCGTCTGGAGGGTGCGCAGCAGTTGGTGGCACGGCATCGTGCCGAGTGCGTGCGGATCGCCCCTGATCAGGTGATCGTCTTCGACGACCGGCCGCGACTCGCCGGGCGACAGCGCGGGGACCGCCCGCGCGGCCTCCACCGTCAACCACCGAACATGCGGCGACTGCGGCGCGGGGCGCTGGCCGGGGTGCCCAGCGCCAGCACCAGGTGTCGCACGGTCGCGGCCACACGGGGATCGGCGATCAGGTACACCTGACGGCGTCCCTCGCGCCGCGCGGTGACCAGTCCCGCCAGTTTCAGCTTCGCCAGGTGCTGGCTGACCGCGGGCAGCGCCCCGCCGACCGCGTCGGCCAACGCGCCGACATCCTGTTCACCGTGTGCGAGCAGCCATACGAGGTGCAGCCGGGTGGTCGAGGCAAGCAGTCCGAACACCCCGGCGGCCTCCTGGATCAGTTCGGGGTCGAGCCGCAGATCGTCCTCGTGCGCACCCTCGCCCATCTCGCTCCATCCCGCGTCGTGCCGACCGGCTCACCGCACCATCGTGCCGTATCGCCGAACCGGACAGCCCCCGCGGCGCCGCGGGCGAGATCGGCGAGGCTTACGGGTGGCCGCCGTAGCGCACCGGAGTGGGCAGACTGGAGCAGATGTCCTGGTCCCCGGTGCGGCTCTCCGCGCTGATGGTGGCGCTCGGCGATGCGTTCGTGCCAGTCCCGGGGCCGGTCGCGTGCGTCGGGGTGGCGGTGATGTTCGCAGGGGCGTTCTGGCCGACGACCAGAGTCAGGGTGCCGACATTGCTGCTCTGCTCGATCTCGGCTCCCACGACCTGGCCGGCGAGCGCCTGCGCCTGCGCCCGCTGTCCAGCCGGGTAGTAGATCTCCGTCTTGGCGAACCCGCTGTACCCGCTGTCGCCGACGCTCGTGCTCACGCCCAGGGCCTTGAGGTTCGCTGCGGCGTTGGCCGCCAGGCTCGGCGTCGAGGTGCCGTTGTAGACCTTCACGGTCAGCGAGGCGAGCGGAACACTGCTCGCCGATGCCGACATCGATACTGAAGGCGAAGGCGACCTGCTCGCCGTGATGCCGAACGCGCCCGCGGCCGGAGAGCCGGGCAGCGGCGTGTCCGCGCGCAAGTCATCCCATACCGCAGCGAAGCCCTGCCCTGGATCGACCCGATTCGGGTCGACCGGGTCGAAGACGTAGGGGGCGGTGACGAACTGGACGTAGTGGCTCTTCAGGCCCGCCACACTCTGCGCCAAGCCCACCATCGCGGAGAGCGACTTCAGGCCGTCGTCCACGGTCAGATTGCCGGTCACCGCGTTGGCGACCTTGTAGAGGGTGATCGGGTCGGACAGCGTGCCGGCGCTGGTGAGCTTGGCGAACAGGGAGGAGACGAACATCTGCTGGTACTGGATGCGGCCGAGGTCCGTCCCCGTGCCCACCCCGTGCCGGTCCCGGACGAACTCCAGAGCCTGCCCGCCGCTGACGGTGTGCAGTCCCGGGCCGAGGACCAGGCCGCTGTAATCCGGGTCGTTGATGCCCGGCGGCGGGATGCACACCGTCACGCCGCCCACCGCGGTGGTCAGTTCCTGGAAGGCGTTGAAGGTCACCTCGACGAAGTGGTCGATCCGGATGCCGGTCATCTGCTCGACCGTGGCCACCGCGCAGGCCGGGCCGCCCAGGTTCATCGCCAGATCGAACATCGCCGCGCTCGACGCCGACACGGTGACCGTGGGATCGGTGCGGCCCTGGCACTGCGGGCGCGGCACGATCAGGTCTCGCGGGATGGAGACCACCACAGCCCATTTCCGCTCGGCGCTGACGTGCACCAGCATCGTGGTGTCCGAGATGTCGGTGCCCAGCTTGCTGGAGTCGCCGAGGTTGGGGCCGCTCTGCCCGTCGCGGGTCTGCGAGCCGAGGATCAGCAGGTTCTGCGCCGTGTTGCCCTGCGCGTCGGCCTTGGCCGTCGCGGGGCGGTGCGTCAGGTGCGCGAGACTGACGGTCCGGATCCGGCCGAACAAGTGCTCGTAGACGTAGGCGCCGGTCGCCGCGGACGCCAGGACCAGCGCCGCGAGCGCCGCGGCGACGATCTTCAGTGCCCTGCGACGGCGGGCCTTCCGCTGCGTACCGGGACCAGGCGGCCGGGTGTCCGTGGCAGGCTCGTCTCGGCGCGCGTCGTCCGCGTCACCTCGGGAAGCGTCTCGCCCGCCCATCGCCCGGTCCTTTCCGCCGCCCCTGACGGCCCGTACATCAGTACCGGACGGCACGCAGCACGGCGTGGTTTGCGCGGTTGCGCAATCATCACGATAGAGCGAACGGCGCCATCATGCCGTCGAACACCCGAGTCATCGACCGGCGGCGTGACAGCGCGGGCACGGTCGGCCAACAGATACCGCGGCCTCCCGGTTCTTTTCACTGCGCAGCTCTTTTCACTGCGCAGCCTCCACACGCCGGCGCCAAGTCACCAGCGGTGCACCTCGTCGACCTGGGCAGCGCCCATCCGGCCAAAATCACGCATCACAGGCCGGACTTGTCCTGGCGTGCCCAGCGCAGCCTGAACCCGTACGCACGATCGATCTCCGACTGGTAGCCGGCCACGTAGCGCACCTCGTGCCGCAGGTTCCACTGCCCCTCGTGCCGCACGAGCAGCGCGACTGCGCAGGAGTGCGCCTCGGGCGGAATGTGCTCAAGCACGACCATCAGCGGCCTGGAGCCCCCAGGCGGGTGAAACTCGACCATGATGCGCCCGTTGGCCAACGGCCCGTTGTGGGCGTAGACGAACACCAGCGCGCGCCGCAACTGGGTGCCGCGGTCCAGGTTGACGAACAGGTTCTCCCCCGCCGCGGAACCCGCCCGGTCGTCTTGGTCGTGCGCGATGAACGGGGAGCGATCGAACGCCCCACGCAATCCGCCCAGATACTGCACCGCCCCACTCGTACCGTCCGCCAGTTCGTACAGAGCCCCGAGGTCCACGTCGAACTGCGGCGGGCGTGTGGCACCCGCCGGCCGCGCGACCAGATCCCAGCGCATGTTCACCCGAAGCGCACCAGGCCCCGACAGCGCCCGCTCGCCGCCGATCCACGCCTGCGACGCCCCTGCCCCGCCGCCTTGCACAGGCCCGACCACCTTCCGTGACCCCCTCAGCTCCCTCATGCACCGCCGCCGGACACCAGCATAATTCGAGATTTGCGCAATCAAGCAATTAAAGAGAGTAACGCAGGCCACATATACCCCGGCAGCGGGTGAGGACGCGCGGACCGAAGCGACGGCCCGGACCGCTCTGACACTCCTGGCGAACACCGCGCCGGGCCGGACCGATTGTTGCCGATCGGTGACGAAACCGTCGACAAACCGGGCAGCCATCGGCCCCGGTACCGCGTCTCTACCGGTGAATACTTGCGCCACAACGCAAGCGAGCGCCAAGGGGGCCTGAGTGCGGGAATACGGGGACGACTGGCGGCAAGCAGGGCACGAACGCCCGGAACCGCAGGGTGGGCAACGCCCCTGGCCGTCGGCGTCGAACGAGGATCGATGGGCCGGAGACGACGGGTATCCCCCGCCACGCACACAACCGCCCCGCGACACACGGAACCCGCAGGGCTCCGCGCCGGCGGCGTACCCCACACGCGCGACCCCGCGCCGAGAGCCGCCCCGCGATCCCCGCAACCCATCGCAAAACCGGCCGACGTCGCCCCAGCGCATCACGGCCGCGCCACAGTCGCGGTCCTGGCAGCAATCCACGCTGCTGGGCCCGCTGATCCTGATCGTGGTGCCACTGCTCGGTGCGGTCGCCAGTGGTCCCGCCCTCGGCGTCTTCTTCACCGTGGCCGCCGTCGCCGCCGCGCTCGGCGCCGCGCTGCTGTCCACCGAGAACGGCCTGTGGTGGATCGTGCCGTGCACCCCGACCGCGCTGCTCGCGGTGGCGTTCGCGTGGGTCGCTGTAGCGGGCGTGAGCAGCGCGAAGACCTCCGTCGCGGCGGCCACGAACGTCTTCGACGGGCTCGCCGGGGCGTTCCCGGGTATCGCGGCGGGCACGGTGGCCGCGCTCGTCGTCGCAGGCGTCCGCGTCGCCAGGAACGCAGCCAACACGAGGGGGACACGTGTCTGAGCGGTGGAACGACCGGTATGACCAGGAAAACGCGCCATACGAGCGCGACGACTCGCCGATGCGCGAGCATCGCTCCGGCCCGGGTTCAAGGACCTCCGTGGCCAGTGATTCCCGTCCGTTCCGCACGCCCGGCCGCCCCGGCAAAGGCCGTTCGGCGGGCGTGGTCGCCGGCCGGGTGGCGGTCAGCCTGCTCGGCGTGGCGGCCCTGGCCGTCAGCGGCCTGTCCTGGTACGTGCACGACCAGCTCACCAGTGGCCTGACGACGTCCGACGCGCTGTCAGCGGTCCGCAACGCCCCGCCGAAGCTGGACAACTCGGTCAACCTGTTGTTGATCGGCCTGGACAGCCGAAAGGACCAGAACGGCAACGACCTGCCGGTCAAGTTCGTCGAGCAGGACCTGCACGCCGGCTCCAGCGACATCGGCGGCTACAACACCAACACCCTGATCCTGATCCACATCCCCGCCAACGGCGGCAGGGCCCAGGCGTTCTCCATCCCCCGCGACGACTACATCCAGACCCTCAACGGCGACGGCACCTCCCAGGGCTACCACAAGATAAAAGAGGCGTACGGCCTGGCCAAGGCCGCCGCCGACCCCGGGCTGCGCGCCCAGGGCCTGACCGGCGCGGCGCTGGAGGCACGCGGCCGGGAAATCGGCCGGGAAGCGACACTGGCCACCGTGCAGAACTTCCTCGGCGTGCACATCGACCACTTCGCCGAGGTCAACCTGCTCGGCTTCTACGACATCGCCCAAGTCGTCCAGCCGATCACGGTATGCCTCAACGCGGACACCACCGACCCCGCCATCAACGGCCAGGGCTCCGGAGCGAGCTTCCACAAGGGGCTCAACGTCCTGAACGCCTCACAGGCGCTGTCCTTCGTACGCCAGCGCCACAACCTCACCAACGGCGACCTGGACCGCACCCACCGCCAGCAGGCCTTCATCTCCTCCGTCGAGTACAAACTCAAACAGGACGGCGTGCTCAGCGACCTGACCAAGATGCAGGCGCTGCTGGACGTGGTGAAGAAGGACGTCGTGATCGACGACCAGTGGAACATCCTCGACTTCGCCCAACAGGCCCCCGAACTGACCTCCGGCAACCTCGTCTTCAACACCCTGCCCATCCAGGGCTTCGCCACCCGCAACGGCGAATCGGTCAACCTGGTCGACCCCGCGCAAATCAAGCGGATCATGCAACTTCTCATCGGCCACGACCCCGCCCCCGCTCCGGCCAACTCCGCGGCCCCCGCCGCCACAGCCGCGAACTCGGCTCCCGCGACAGCCACCACGCACGCCATCGTCGACGTCTACAACGGATCCGGCGTCAACCACGGCGCCACCGACGAATCCAACGCCCTGGTCGCGCTCGGCTACACCGCCGGGGTCGTCAGCTCCCACGCGGCCGTCAGCCACAGCAAGGTGTACTACGGCCCCGGCACCGCGAGCGCCGCGCAGCAGATCGCCGCCAGCCTGGGCGCCACCGCCGTCGCGGACTCGTCCGTACCCGCCGGTCACATCCACATCTACCTCGGCGCCGGATTCACCCCGCCCGCAGGCACCGGGTCCGGCAGCGGATCCGGCACGGGC
>NZ_DASYZI010000343.1:0-15828 GCF_035946395.1 Actinocrinis sp. | reverse complement strand
GAAAAAACTTGGAGTGTCGACAGCTCGCCGAGCGGGGCCGGCTTTGAAAAGCCGATAGAATTGAATTTCGGTCGCCGGAGGAAGGCGGAGTGAACATGTGCAGCACTGGCCCGGAGTCTTCGCTTTCCCGGGAGGATCTGCGTTCGCCCTTCACCCGGTTCGGCGGGGCCGAGCTGATCGGCATCGAGGTGGAGGTGGCGGCGCTCGATCCCGAGACGGGCCAGAGCATTTCCTACCATGGGAATTCAGGGATCGAGGCCCTGCTGTACCGGCTGCTGGACGAGTTCGGCAGCGACGCGCCGAGCTACGAGAACGGGAATCTGGTCGGTTTCGCATTGCCCCGCGGCGGGACCGTCTCGCTCGAACACGGAGGCGCGGTGGAGTACTCCGCGCCTCCTGCGCAGAGCGTCGTGGACGCCGTGGGCGCGACGCGATCGACCCTTCGGCAACTGGCCGAGACCGCCCGGGAACTGAACATCGCGATCGTGCCCGGAGCGAACTATCCGTTCACCAGGGCAGAGCAGGTTCAGTGGGTTCCGCACAGCCGGATCCCCATCATGTGGCGACACTTCGCGAGCGTCGGCGATCTGGGAAAGCACGGTGTCGACGTCATGTCGCGGGCCTTGAGCGTGCAGGCCACTTTCGACTACACGTCAGAGGCCGACATGATCGAGAAGATTCGAATGCAGGCCATGGCCAGCACGCCGGCCTCGGCGCTCTTCGTCAACTCCCCACTGGAGGACGGCGGCCTGACCGGCGGCATGTCGCAGCGCATGAAGTACTGGGCTCGGGTGGATCCGAATCGGTCGCGGATCAATCCGATCATGCTGTCGAGCGATTTCACGACGGATCGGTTCATCGATTGGGCGCTCGGCTTGCCGATGATTTACCGGAGCCTTCCCGACGGGAGTAAGGGAGCTGCGCCTGCGCGCCCTTTCCGGTCGCTTCTCGAAACCGGCTTCGGCGACGGGTCGGTGCCGAAAGCCCGAGACTGGTCCGCGCACCTGTCGCAGATCTATCTCGACGTCAGGCTGCGCGAGACGCTGGAGGTGCGTGCCGTCGACGGACCGCCCTTCTCGGCGCTGCAAACCGTGCCGGCCTTCTGGACCGGCCTCACATATCATCGGCCTTCTCGGCTCGCGGCGATCGAACTACTCCAGGGCGTCAAGTACGAACAGCATCTTGAAGCGCTCGACGGGATCGCCGGGGCCGGTCTCGGATGTGAGCTGGCCGGCCGCCCCGTGCAGGAGTACGCCTTCGAACTGCTGGGGCTGGCGGATATCGGCTTGCGAGCGCTGGCCAGCGAAGGGCGCGAGGATCACCGCGTCGTTTCTTATCTCGATCCGCTGCATGAAATCGCGGCGTCGGGCAGGACGTTCGCGCAGATCTGTGCGGCTCGCTGGCAGGGAGATTTCGACGGGTCGGCGAAACGTTTTGTCGAGGCGTACCGGATCTAGAAAACCGGGAACTGCCGGTGTCGCGGTGTGCACAAGAGCTTCAGGCCGACGGCTCCGGCGACTTCAGCAGGTTCAATGTTGCCTGGTGTGTCTTGGGATCGCCGGACGCCAGGGTTTGGCCGGATGATGTGTTAAGGCTCAGTTCGGCGCCTGACCAGTCAGTCATCACGCCGCCGGCGCCGCTTATGACCGCGGCCGGGGCGAATACGTCATAGTGCTTGAGGCCGCAGTCGACGGACACGTCCACTTTCCCGCTCGCCAGCAGTGCGTGCGCGAAGGAACTTGCTCCGTAGAGTGTGTAACTGACTTCGTCGCGGACACGCGCCAGGGCCTGGTACTCGTCGGCGGCGAAGAAGTCAGGGTTCGAACACGTCATCAGCGCGGCCGCCGGGTCGGGGCAGCGCCTGGTTCGGATCGGCGTGCCGTTGCGTTTCGCGTACAGCGTGGCGACCCCCACCCAGCGGTCGTCGGTCGCCGGGTAGTCGAGGACGCCGAGCCACGGGCGGCCCAATCGGCTCACCCCGATCAGGGTGCCGTAGACCGGGATTCCGGCGATGAAGGGCGCCGTTCCGTCAACCGGGTCGAGAACCCACGTCAGGTCCGCGCCCAGTCCGTGCGACCCGAACTCCTCACCCAGGACGCCGTGGTCCGGGTAGGCGTCCGCGATCAGTTCGCGCAGCCTGGACTCTATGGCGCGGTCCAGTTCGGTGACGAAGCTGCGGTCCGCCTTGATCTCGGGGCGGGTGGCTTCCGAGGCCGCCTTCCGGAAGAGGCCTCGGCTCTCGTCGGCGAGGCGTTGCGCGAAGGCGATCAACGAGTCGGCGGATTCGTCTCGCATGGTGGGCATGGTGGGGCCCCGTTCGTGTGGAGGCCGAGGAGGTTCGGCTGGTCGGCGGATGTCGGGATATCTAGGTGAATTCCTCAAGGGTCTCGGCGAAGGCCCAGTCGACCCAGGGCAGTAGGGCCTCGATATCGGCCGCGTCCACGGTCGGGCCGCCCCAGATCCGGATTCCGGGCGGGGCCTGCCGATGCGAGGCGAGGTCGTAGCCGGCGTCATTCTGCTCGATCCGGTGGCACACGCGATGCACGAAGTCGGCCTGCCGGTCGTGGGTCAGCCGCTCGAACAGGTCGTGGCGGAACTTCAGGCAGATGCTCGTCGACGAGATCGTACTCGGGTCCTCGGCCAGGAACTCGACGTGTGGGTTCGCGTGTACCCAGCGCGCGATGACGTCGAGGTTGCGCTGCGACCTCGCGAGGAGGGCGGGAAGGCCGCCGATCTCCTGGCACCAGTCCAGGGGCCACTCTCGCGTCCTCGACGGCGAGCATGGAGGGGGTGTTGATGGTGAAGCCGTCGAAGAGCCCGTCGAGCAGCACACCGTCCCCGCCCCCGGCTGCGTCCCGGGTCAGGCGGAACACCTTCGGCAGCGGACGGTCGGGGCGGAACGTCACCAGGCGCTCGACGGCGGCCGGGGACAGCGCGAGCATGCCGTGCGCCCCCTCGCCGCCCAGTGCCTTCTGCCACGACCAGGTCACGACGTCCAGCTTTGCGAAGTCGACCGGCATCCCGAACACCGCCGACGTGGCGTCGCAGATCGTGAGGCCGGCGCGGTCCGCGGGGATCCATTCGCCGTCCGGGACGCGGACCCCGGACGTCGTCCCGTTCCAGGTGAAGACGACGTCCTTGGCGAAGTCGACACGGTCGAGGTCCGGCAGCTGCCCGTACCGTTCGGCACTGTGGACGGTCACGTCGGGAATCCTGAGCTGGGCGACGACGTCGGCGAGCCAGGTGAACCCGAAGTTCTCCCAGCAGCACACCTCCACCGCCCGGTGGCCGAGCAGGTTCCACATGGCCATTTCGATCGCGCCGGTGTCGGAGCCGGGCACGATGGCCACCCGGTAGTCCGCCGGCAGTCCCAGGATCTCCTTGGACTGCTCGATCACGGCTCGCAGCCTGGCCTGCCCGTCGGGATGACGGAACAGGCGGCCGACGAAGGCGTCTTTGACCTCGCCGACGTCCCATCCGGGCTTCTTGGCGCAGGGACCGGAGGAGAACCACGGACGCGCGGGCTTCGCCACCGGTTTCGTCGTCATCACGGGTTTCGTCATCGGTTTCGTCATCGGATTCGGCCTGGATATCAACGGGCCAGGCCGACAAAGTGCCGCCGCGTGCCCTCGTAGGCGAAGCGCCCGTGCTGCAACACCTGGTTGTCCAGCACCAGCACATCGCCCTTTCGCATCCGCACGGCCCGCGTCGTGCGCCACAGCGCACCGCGCAGGAAGGAGATCAGGTCGCCGTCGATCGCGGTTCCGTCGCCGTACGTGGTGGTCGCCGGATAGTCCTCGTCCGGGAGGTCGGGGCGGAATCCGGGGTGCGCCCGCCAGTAGGAGCAGTGCAGTTCGGTCACCTGGTTGAACCAGAGCTCTTCACCGGTGTCGGGGTGCGGGACGAACGCGCTCCACCGGTATGAGTAGCGAAGTCCGCCGCTGTTAGTCCACGTATAGTCGTAGCCGGATGCTGTCATGTGCTCTTCGACTCGCGCACGGTCATCCGTGCCGAAGGTGTCGACCCACCCCATCTCGTGGTCGGACGACACCTGCGGCAGACTGCGGTGGTATCGGATGCCGCGCTCGCGGAACTCCTTCAGCACGTCCGCCGGGATGCCCTTCACCGCCTCGCGGATGTCGTTGACCGGAACCTCTCCCCCCTGTCGCGCGGCGACGTCGCAGAAGAAGAAGATCCGTCGCGGATAGGCGGGGAGATAGGCCATCTCGTTGTGCGGCGACAGCGTGATGCGATGGTCCTCGCTGCTGGCTTCGAGCGCCAGGCCGGGGTCGCGCTTGCGGACGGCGATGCCGCCGCGGTAGCCGTGGCTCGGGTAGCCGAGCTGCGCCAGCAGGCTTTCGAAGGCCGGCTTGCCGGTGATGGGCAGACCGCGCAGCACGACTCCGCCGGAGGCGGACAACTCGTCGTCGAGCACGCGCCTGACGGAGGCGACCAGCTCGGGGAGCGGGACGTTCGCCTGCTCGGTTTCCAGGACCGGGATCATGCCGCCCGCGTCGCGGATGCTCTCCGGGAAACCGGTGTGGCCGGAGCCCGCCAGGAACGGGCGGCCGCGCACGGAGACGTGGAAGGGCGGCTCGTCGCCGATCCGGCGGAAGTCCGGCGCCGCTGCACTCGGGTTCGTGGTCACCGCTTCATCTCGTCATTCACATCCTGACCATGGGGATCCGGCGATTTCAGGCGCGGCGGCCGCGAAGGACGCAGACCTCGTGGAACACCGGCTGGGCCGGATCCGCGTTGAGCCGCTCGCTCGCCTCGCTCGCGGAGATGGCGAGCCGGCCCGCCTCGTCGGCGTAGAACTCGCACACGAAGTCGCGCTCGTAGCCGGTCCCCCGCATCGCCGCCTCCAGCGCCGCGAAGAACGAGATGTCGGTGCGCGCGTGCTGCCGCACGATGCGCGACGCGAGTTCCTGCGCGTGGTAGCCGTTCGAGCGGAACAGCCGGGTCAGGGCGTCCCTGCCGATCCGGCAGCCCAGGATGAGGATCACCTCGGCCTGCGGAGCGTACGCTCTGACACTGGTCAGCAGCGCCTCGATCAGTCCGAGGCCGACCGCGTTGAACGGGTGCTCGTCGAACTGTTCCCACGGGTAGTAGTGCGCAAGGCGGTCTTCCAGCTGCCGCCCGGCGTCCGCCGCAGTCAGGTGGGCGAGCCGGAACTTCGCGGAAGCGGCCTCCTGCGGGTCGGGCACCTGGGGAAGACAGCCCACGACGACGTCCGTCTCGGCCATCGTGGCCCGGGCCACGGGGGCGTCGATGAGGCTCACCGGGCCGTCGATCGGGCGGAACCGGTCCGTCAGGGCCGGCGCGCGCTGTGCGACGAAGGTCCTGGCCACCGCTGCCAGCCGGGGGTCCAGGTCGCTGCCGAACACCATCGACGCGTCGCATGCGCGCAGCATGAACAGGACGTTGGTGCCGCTGCCGACGCCGACCTCGTACACACGCCGGCCGCGCAGTTCCGCCCGTTCCAGCCCGGCTTGGAAGGTCGCCGTCCACGGATCGGCGGGATCGAAGGCGAAGCTCGGGACGGAGCCGGCGAGATCCGGCTCGGCATGCGCCCACTGCGGGGCGTCGCCCAGTCGCATGACGGGTTACCTTTCGACAGGTCGGTCGGACGGCGGCCTCGCATCGTTCCTAATCGATCAGCAGGATTTCTCCCGCGTCACCCCGCAGGCAGTGCTCTGAGCTCATCGACGCGGCGTAGCCCCCGGAATTGATCAGGGCGACCCGGTCGCCTTCCCGCAGGCGGGTCATCCGGTGCCGCACCGCCCACTTGTCGAGCGCCTCGTTGATGTTGCCGACGACGGTGTACGTCTCCGTGCCCTCGTCCCAGCGCGGCACCACGGGCACCGGTTCGGCCGGCAGTCCGTAGAAGGCCGGCTCCATCGCCAGGTTGAATCCCGCGTCCAGACCCGCGAACAGCACGTCCCGGCGCCGCTCGACGTAGGTGACGCTGGTGAGGATCAGACCGGCGTCCTTCACCAGGTAGTCCCCCGGCTCGACCGCCACGGCCAGGCCGCGCCCGGCGAACCTGCGCGCGACCGCGGCGGCCCAGCGGCCCAGGTCCAGCGGCTTGTCGGCGGGGGTGTGCGGCACGCCGAGCCCTCCGCCGACGTTGATCTCGGTCAGCTCCGGGAAGAGCCCGGTGAACCGGTCGGCGGCGTCGAGCGCGGCTTCCAGCTGGTCGAGCTGGCCGTCCAGGAATCCGCAGCCGACGTGGAAGTGGAGGCGGGTGACCCGCAGACCGTGCCGTTGCGCGATGGCTTTCGCCTCCTCGGCATGCTCAAGGTAGATGCCGAATTTCGTGGTCTCCTGGCCGCTGTAGGACAGGCGGTCGTCGTTCTGGTAGCCGACGCCGACCGCGGGGTTGATCCGCAGGCCGACCTCCCGGTCCGGGCCGGCCTGTCCCAGCCGGTCCAGCGCGGACAGCGAGTCGAGATTGACCCGCAGGTCCGGGAATCCGGCGAGGGTGGCGATGTCCCGGCCGGAGAGCGAGGTACCGGTGAAGGAGATCAGTTCGACCGGGAACCCGCAGCCCAGCACATGCAGCAGTTCGCGCGTAGAGCAGACGTCGACTCCGCAGAGGCCTCTGGCACGCAGATACGCCAGCAGCGCGGGTGACCGGTTGGCCTTGATCGCGTAGTAGATCCGGTAGTCGAGGCCCGCGGAGGCCAACGCCGCGGCAAGGCGCTCGACGTTCTCGCGAACGCGGTCCGCGCGTACCACGTATGCCGGCGTGCCCACTTGCCCGGCGATCCGGTCCAGGTCCGTCCCGCCGAGGCGCAGCCGGCCTGCGTCGTAACACAAGTCGGCCCGCTCCCACCAAGGCGCCGCGTGGGTGACCTGTGATCCGTCTGCCTCGACGTACCGGACACGCGCGGCGGAGTCGCCCAAAGCGTTCAAGATCCTCGTCCCGTCGCAATCGGTGCCGATCAGGACGGGCAATGGCGCGTCCGACACCTGGCGGCCGACACTGAGCGCCTGCTTGATGCGCAGAACGGTCAGCGCCTCGGTCAGCCCCCGGCAGTCGAGCGCTCGTGCGGACTTCGTCACGCCGTCACCTCCGAGCCCGTCTCCCGCCGTCCACGCCCCGTGATCGGCGTGTCGCGCGGGCGTGTTCGTCGTCACCCGGACTCACGCGCGTTCAGCTCGCGCTCGGCCCGGGCGAGCGCGTCGGCCATGATGGCGGCGATCCGGTCGATCTCGCCCTTGGTGATGATCAGCGGCGGCGACATGATGCAGAGGTTCTCGTAGGGACGCACGAGCAGCCCCGCCTCCTCGCAGTACGCGTCGACCCGCGCCGCGAGTGCCATGTTGCGCGGCGTGGGCCCGACCTCGCCGGGGACCTGGCACTCCACACAGGCCATGAGGTGATCGCCGCGGACCGTGTAGACGATCGGCGACGTGCGCAGTTCGCGCAGCCGCTCGACGAAGTACGGGCCGACCCCGCGCACGTGCCCGCAGATGTCGTCCCCCTTCATCACCTCGATGTTCGCGATGGCCGTCGCGCAGGCGACCGGGTGACCCGAGTAGGTGAAACCGTTGGAGAACACCGGTTTGGCCGGGTCGGCGGCTTCGACGAGCGCCGCCGCGACCCGGTCCGAGATCAGCACGGCGCCCAGCGGCTGGTAGCCCGAGGTCAGCCCCTTCGCGGTGACGATCATGTCCGGGACGACGCCGAACTTCACCTCCGAGGCGAAGAAGTGGCCGAGCCTGCCGAAGCCGGTGACGATCTCGTCGCTGATGTAGAGGATGTCGTTGCGGCGGCACACTTCCGCGGTGGCCGCGTGGTATCCCGGCGGCGGGGTCAGCACCCCGCCCGAGGCCAGGATGGGCTCGGCGATGAAGCAGGCGATGTTCTCGGCGCCGATGCCGGCGATGGCCGCCTCCATCTCCCCGATCAGCTCGGACAGGCGTTCGGCCGCGGACACCGGGGAGTGGTCGGGGTCGTAGCGCGGGCTCTGTAGGTGGTGCACCCACGTGCTCTCGTAATGGAAGCTCGTGCGGTCCGCGTCCTTGCCGCTCAACGATGCCGCCAGGTATGTGCTGCCGTGATAGGCGTCCACGCGTGAGAGGACATGGTGCTTCTCAGGACGTCCCTGGCTCCCGTAATACAGGTGCGCGATGCGTATCGCCGACTCGACGGCGGTGGATCCGCCGGTCGTGAAATGGACGCGGTTCAGATCCCCGGGGGACAACTCGGCCAGCAACGCCGCGAGTTCAGTCGCCGGTTCGTTGGTTACATCGCCGAACGGCGTGTAGTACGGCATCATGCGCGCCTGTGCCTGCATGGCATCGATGAGTTCTTCGCGGCCGTAGCCGACCGTCACGCACCACATGCCGCCGATGGCGTCGAGATATCGCCTTCCCCGGTGGTCGACGACCTCGACCCCGTGCGCCTCGCGCACGATGAGCGAGTTCTCGGCGCCGACGCTGGAAAGGTCCGCCCACGGATGCAGTACGTGGCGCGCGTCCTTCTGCACGGACGAGCGGCCCCGGCGTTCGACTTCCGTCTCAAGTCGCACGATTCTCCTCACCCCGCGCTGACGATGGTCCGGTACCGGTCATGAGTCCTGGTGACGTCGCTCGCCAGGTAGGCCGCCTTGTAGGCGTCGAGGCTCGGGTATCCCGACGCGGCCTCGGCCGACAGGGACTCGACGAACCCGCCGTCCCTGATGTCCGCCAGGATCCGCCGGCCCGAGGCCTTGACCTCGTCGCCGAGCAGCGTGCCCAGGTAGCGCTGGACGCCGACGCGGCACGTCGGAGAGCCCTGCTGCTCGACGACCTCGTACAGGCCGGCCGAGGCGCACTCGACCAGCATCTCGGCCATCTCACCGGACGCGTACATGTCCAGCAGGGACGCGACGGGGTCGCAGCCGCCCTCCACCAGCACCTCGAACGCGACGCGGAACGCGTCGAGCAGCAGCGGGGTCAGGAACTGCTCCTGGAACAGGTCCAGCTCGGTCTCGGTGGCCACGGACACCGGCATGACGCCGAAGCGGGTGAAGCCCAGGGCCTGCGCGATGCCCAGGACCCGCCGCAGCGCCCTGCCCGACGGGTCCTGCACGACGTCGACGAACGCGAGCGCCCCGGAACCCTCCAGGTATCTGGCCCGGATCGGCTTGCCGAACATCTTCGGGGCCAGCAGCGCGGCGTCCGCGTGCGCCGGCAGTTCGATCCGCCGGTAGCGCAGCGAGAACCCGTGGGCCAGGACGAACAGGTCCCCCTCGGCGAGGTGCGGCGCGATCTGCGAGTCGTAGACCTCCGCGTGCGCCTCGTCCGGAATCAGCAGGATGATGATCGATGCCTGTCTTGCGGCTTCGGCGATCGGTCGCGGGTCGAAGCCGTCCGCCAGCGCGGCGTCGCGGTACTCGTCGTCGCGGTTGCCCACGACGACGCGCACGCCGCTGTCCCGGAGGTTGGCGGCGAACGCCTTGCCCTGGATGCCGTAGCCGATGACGGCCACGGTCTCGCCTTCGATGTCGCTCGGGCTCGCATCCTTCTCGAAATACACGTGGACCCCCTCATCCTTGGAACAGGGCCGCGGGGAAACGTCGCGGAAGGTGGTTCAAGCTGCGGTTCAGGCTGTGGTGTCGGTCGCGCGGTCCGCCGCGGTGTCGGCGTACCGCGTCCCGAGGGAGGCGCCGGCCGGTTCGCGGTCCCGCAGCAGGCCGCCGAGGTCGGCGTACGCCAGGTTGCGGCAGTAGACCTCCGTGAACCTCAGCCATTCGGCCCGGCGCCGCTGCCCGTCCCAGCCCAGCCGCTCGGACATCTCGTCGAGCACGAGGTCCAGCGCCTCCAGGTCGAGGGTGCAGCGGCCGGCGTCGTCGAACACGACGACGTCCCGGATTCCGCCGGAGTTCAGCAGGTAGTCCTGTAGACCGCCGGCCATCTGGTGCAGCACGTAGTGCCGGACCTTCTCGCGCAGGAAACCCCGGTCTTCACGGGCGTCATCGGCCGTCTGGGGGGCGAAGCGCAGCTCGCCGGGGACGACGAGGAACGGCATCCGCCGCGTGGTCGAAGCGCCCAGCCTCGGGCCGTTCTGCTCGCGCAGCTGCGCCGCGATCTGGTCGCCGACCGCTCGTCCGGCCCACCGGAACTCGGTGAGCTTGACGTTGACCATGTCGAACACCACCCCCGCGCCGACCGGGCGGCGGGTGATCCGGAACATGCGGGAGATGTCCTTCACCGAGATCTCGCCGCCGTCGCCGGAGGCCAGCGGCCGGATACCGCAGAACACGTTGAAGATGTCCCGGCGCCCGACCTTCCAGCGGTCCTCGACGAGTTCGTTGTAGCAGTCCAGCAGTTCCTCGAACTCGTCCTGCACCGGGACGACGAGATCCGGGTCGGTCTGCGCGCGGTCCGTGGTGGTCAGCTGGATGTACCACAGACCGTGCTGGTGGAAGGGTCGCAGGTAGTGCTGGCGCTCCTCGTTGAGCGGTACGAGTCCCACCCGCAGCCGCGGATCCGCCGACAGGCTCTCGTGGATGAAGCGGTTGGTGACCTCCAGATGTGTGCCGCGGGAGTACACGACCGTCTTCTTGCCGTCCGGCCGCGAAGTGCGGTTGCGGACCTCGTCCAGCCAGGGGCCTGCGGCATTGGCGATGGTGCGCGCGCGGACGGTCACCGTCTCCGGCAGCTCGTCGTGCTCGAAGCGCCGGGCCAGCGTGACGGTGAAGTGCCCGGATTCGGCGCCGTCGCCCTGCTCCCAGGCGTAATCCACCACCTCGACATGGCTCATGGCGCGGATCGGGTGCTGTGCGGTGCTGCGGAAGTAGGCGTCGCGGATGGCCTTGAGCACCAGGATCTTGTCGTTGTTGGCCTTGCCGTCCCAGTACAGGATCCCGCCGAGCACGTCCTGCGCGTCCATGTGCGGCAGTTCCCCGGCCAGGGCCCGCCTGCTGCCGAAAAGGCGGACACGGCTGAACCGCGGCGCCCCGCCGAACCACGCCCACAGAGCCGTGAACAGGTCGTACAGGGAGATCCCGAGGAACACGGCCCACTTCTTCTCCGGGCTGTCCGGCAGGACGAAGACGATGTTCGGGATCTCCTCGACGGTGCCCGCGGTGGTCTCGATCAGGATCTTGCGTTCCCTGGTCCCGTACCAGACCAGCTTCAGGTCGAGCCAGGCTCCGCGCAGGTTCTGCGCGAAGGTCTGCTTGATCTTGGGGTCCCGGCGCAGGTGGAAGGCGAGCAGCGTGCGGTGGAAGGCCATTCTGAAGTACCGGATCCCCGGGTGGATCGCCTTGCCGGTCTTGCTCGACGTCTCACCGCCGAACGGGCCGCGGTCGACCAGCAGGGCGCTGGCGTTGCCGCGCGAGGCGAGATCCCGCAGGACGCCGGCGCCGGCCGCGCCGCCGCCCGCGATCAGGGCGTCGTGCACGAATCCGCCGCCGCTCTCCTGCTGCGCTACCAGGTCGCGGTACTGCCGGACGACGTCCGTCATCGCGAACGACCAGGACTGCGGTACGGACGGGGACGACCCCTTGGGACGCCTCACTGTGCTCTTCCTCCTTTTCGTAGTTCGACCACCCGGTGGCCGCCGTCGCGCCGGGCGTGGAAGGTGACCGCCCGGTCCGGCGCGACCGGCGACGTCGTGCGCCAGTCCCAGCCCTGTTCGATCATGTAGGACATGAAGGCCCTGATGTCCTCGCCGTCCATGCCGCGCGTGCCGCGGCGCCGGGCGACGAGAAGCTCCTGGGCCTCGCGATCACGCACCATCTGCTCGAACGGCGGCCAGCCGAACGCCCACAGCGCATCCAGACGGGCGAACACCGCGCGCCAGTGCGCGAGGTGGACCGCGACCTCGCGCCGCAGGCCCGCCGGGAGCAGCGCCGGGTCGACGTCGGTCTCGGCCCCGGCGAACCAGAGGTCGAACAGGAACACCCCGACCCTGCCGCGCACCTCGAAGCCGGGGCCGGGCGCCTGTTCGTCGGCCCGCTTGTCGAAGTCGCCCATCCGGATCCGGCTGCCGGGGGTGCTGCGCTCCATCTCGCCGAGGTTCCGTTCCAGCCAGGCCAGATCGTGCGTCCCGGGCAGCGAGCGGTTCGTGACGGTCGGCCGGCCCGGATCGTAACCGCGGCTGCGCAGCGGTTCCCGGTCGCGCTTGCCGAGGTACCAGTCGTCGCCGCTTCGGGCGACCGCGCGGCCGTCGGCCCGCGGATCGAGCAGGCGGTCGAGCACGGTCGCGAGGGCGTTCGTCAGGACCGTCTTGCCCGCGCCCGGACTCCCGTTGAATCCGACCACGAACAGTCCGTCGGGCCGCCGCCTGCGTCGTTCGCGCACGATCCACTGGGCGAGCGGCAGGTAGAGCCGCCAGAGGTCGGCCATGGGCCGGTCCAGGTCCACCGCGCCGGGGAAGTACGAGCGCCACCACGGGGCGAACGTTTCCCACACCATTCGCACCAGCTTGGCGTCTTCCACCGCCGCCGAACGGGTGGATTGCGGCCCGGCGGCGGGAGCGAACACCTGCCGGACCGGGTCGTCACGGATCGCCGCGGCGAGCACGTCGAGGTCGGCTTCGCGCGCGGGCCGGCCCGCGACGAGGTCCCGCAGCACGGGAATCAGGCGCCGGTCGATCTCGTCGCGGATCCGCTCGGCCTGCCCGGCCGGCGCGGTTGCGGCAGGCATTCTCTCGGCGGCGGCAGCCGCCGCTTCCCTGTTCCCGTGCGGCACTGTCGTGTGCATGGTCACGACTCCGACAGCAGTGTGTAGAGGTCGCCGAGCCGCTGGTCGGGCTTCGCGATCTGCGCCATCGGCACGTCCTTGCCGAACCGGCGGGTGAAGTCGGCCCGGATCCGGGCGAAATCGAGCGAGTCAAGACCCAGGTCGGACAGCCGCCTCGATTCGTCCCACTGGTGGACGTAGGCGTCCAGGAAGTCACGGATTCCGTCTTCCGCGCCACCCCCACCTTCCGCGTCACGCGGAGCCCCGCCGTCGGAGGCAACCCCCGACAGACCGTGTCCAGGCGGTTCCGAAAGAAGCCGCAGCGGATCTGGCACGAGCCCGTCGGCCGCGAACAGCGCACCGGCCCTGGCTGCGTGGTGGCGGTCGATATCGCAGATGGCGTAGTTGCGCCCCGCGGTACTTCCCGACAGCAAGGCCGACACCACCTTCCCGAGCAGGGCCAGCGCCATGCCGGACGCCAGCGGCGTCTCCGCGTCTGCGCGCGCTGCCCGCATGGCCTTCTCGTTGCGGGCGGCCATCCCGGTCTCGCCCCAGGTGCCCCAGTCGATCGCGACGACTGCTGGCCCGGGGCCTGGAGGCGGCCACATCGCATACGCGTCCATCCACGCGTTGGCGGCGGCGTAATTGGCTTGGCCCGCAGCGCCGAACAACGCGCTGATGGATGAGAACGCGACGATCCAGGGTGCGCCGGTCTTGCGGCCCAGGTCCGTCAGCGGCGCCAGCGCGAGCTTCGGCGCGAGCACCGCTGGGAGGCGCGATCCGTCGAGGTTGCGCAACACGCCGTCGTCGAGGGCGCCGGCCAGGTGGAAGACGCCGGCAAGCGGACCGGTGCGGGCGGCCAGTGCATCGGTGTCTACCGGACGGGTGAAATCCAGGTCCAGGAAGCGTACGGCGCCATGGTCGTCGGAAGGACTCTGCCGCCCCGAGAGGATCACCCGGGAGGGTTCCACGCCCTGGGCGTGGAGCAGCCAGTCCGCGAGCACGCGGCCAAGGCCGCCGGTACCTCCGGTGATCAGATAGCTGCCGGTCGAGCCGCCGAGGGTTCCCGACGGGAGTTCCGGCAGGAACGCCGGGATCAGACGCCTGCCGAAAGCGATGCCCTGCCGGATGAGAAGGTCGGATTCCGGGCCGTGAGATTCAGCCTTCTGGATCAGGCCGTCGATCCTCGCGGAGTCGCGCTCGGCGCCCTGCGTACGCCATTCGGTCGCATTCAAGTCAGCACAGTGGATGCGCCGCGTCAGCAGGCCCGGCTCCTCGTGGTCGAGCGATCGTGTCAGACCTGCTGCCAGTCCGCTGCGATCGTCGGCCGGCAGCAGGAACGCCAGCGTGCCCCGCGCCTCGGCGGTCACGAGGGCTTTGAGCAGTTCGAGGAGGTCGGCGCAGTACCGGTCCGGCGCCAGGTCCGGGCGGGGCCGACAGACCACGGCGGCGGTAGAGGCCGCGTTGTCGAGGGCCTCGCGCAGGAAGCGGGCCGACGCGGCCGGCCCGGCGTCGCCGAAGTCGATCCAGGGGATCCGTCCGGACGCGGCGGGCTGTGCGGCTGCGACCGGAACCCAACGCAGCTCGTGCAGCCGGTGACGGTCGCCCGGATCCCGCGGGTCCAAGCGGCCCAGGAAGGCGGTGATCTGAGTCAGGATGCGGTCACGCTGGTGCAGCATGAAGTCGTGCTGTCCCGGGTGCGGGTCGATCTCGACGACCGGACTCGTGGTGACGGCGGACCACTCCCCCGCTGCTGCACTGGGAAAAGAAGCGTCTTCGAGCCCGCAGTGCACTTGGAGAGGACATCGCACGACCCCGGCCCCGTCGCGTTCCCGGCGTCCCACGATCCGCGATTCCGACCGGGAGTCGAATGCGAGGTCTGCTTCCAGCAGGGGCAGGACGTCGCGCGTCCACGTTTCGTCGGCTCGCAGCTCGTCGGGAGCCATCAGCAAGCTCTCAACCGGTTGCTGCGTGCGAGCGGACCCCGAGTCGAAAGGTGCCCGGCCGACGATCGAGACGGCCGCGATACGGCCGCCGCTGCTCCAATCGGCAAGTTGGTCGCCGAGCAGATCCAGGATGACCGAAGCACCGAAGCTCAGGCCGCAGAAGGCCACGTCGGACGAGCCGGCGTCCTCGCGGATCGCCGCGGCCAACGCGTCCAGCACGGCCTTGTCTCCGCGCTCGTCCGCCGGGAGGGCCTCAGCTGCTCGGCCGCCGCGGCCGGGCAGCTCCACCGCGACGATGTCGAGCCATTGCGCCGCCGCATGGGCCCACGACCGGAACGCCTCGGACGATCCGCCCGCGTAGGGGAAGCAGTAAAGCTTCGTGCGCGCGTGCGGCTTGTCGACGAAACGCACGAGGGTCCGGGCCACGGCGTTGCCGGCGACGGCGCCGGACAATGTCCGCTCGGTCCTCGGTTCGGGATCGACGTAGGGCGAGGCCTCCGGTCTGGCCCAATAGCTGGTCCGGTCGAAGCTGTACGTGGGTACGCGGCTGCGCACCGCCGCGTCCCGCGCCGTTCCCGGTTCGCCGTCGTGGAACGCGGCGAAGTCGAGATCGACGCCGCTGCACCACAGCTCGCCGATCGCGGCGAGCAGGTCCGCCTCGGCGTGGGCGTCGGACTCCTTCGCTCGCGGCATGCCGGCCAGAAGCAGAGGCCTGTCACCTTCCGCCGCCTCCAGGCACTTCGCCGCGAAACCGGTGAGGACCCGGCCGGGGCCGACCTCCAGGATGACGTCGGGCTCCCATTTGAGCAGCGTCTCGACGCAGTCGCGCCAGCGCACGGCCGAAGTCGCCTGGCTGCTCCAGTGGGTCTGCGGCCGATAGCCGGCGTCGAGCCACGAACCGGTCACGTTGGTCGCCATCGGCACGGAAGGCGCGCGGGCGGGGAGATCGGCCGCCGCCGCGTCGAGCCGCCGGGCGACCGGTTCCATCAGGGGGCTGTGGAACGGATGGGAGACCGGGACGCTTCGGCAGGTGAACCCCATCGGCGCCAGGTCTCGCTCGGCGTCGCGAAGGGCGGCAGCGGTCCCCGACAGCACGACCCGTCCGGGGGCGTTCTGCGCGGCGAGCCAGATCCCGTCCCGGCCGCGCAGCCACTCGGTCAGCCGGTCCTCGGCACCGACGACCGCGAGCATGCCGCCGGGG
>NZ_DASYZI010000342.1:0-3383 GCF_035946395.1 Actinocrinis sp. | reverse complement strand
AGCCCACGACTCGGCATCCGTCTCGGTCACGCGTGCTCCTTGGTTGTCGCGGTGGACTCCTCGCCGGTCAGGCTCCGCCAGAGGGCGGCGTCCTGGCGGAAAAGCCGGTCCTTGACCTGGGTCGGCCGGACCCCGGCGGCGACCCTCTGCTGCCAGTCGCGGTGGAAAGCGTCGGCGTCCAGCAGCAGCGTGCTCGGCGCGCCGAGCCTGCCGTCGGCGCGGGCACGGCGGTAATCACCCGAATGCACGCACAGGGCACGGTCGAGCGCGTCCGTGAATCGGCCGGTCTCCTCGGCCGTCCACGGGGTGGTCGGCGCGAGCGCGAACCGGTAGGCGGGCGCGGCTCCCGGCGCGGACTCGACACGGCAGGATGCGTTGTACGCTTCGAGGCCCCCGCTGTCGGTGGCGTCGAGCAGCGCGCGGATCACCTGCGCGTCGCGCAGCCGTTCCCCGGCCGCGTCGGAGCGCACACCGCGCCCGGCGTACTCCACGCGGGGCACGCCGCCGACGGAGTCGACGACGTGCACGACGTCACCGACCGCGTACCGGTACAGGCCACCGACGTGGCTGAAGATCACATGATAGTCGCGCCCTGATTCCAGCTCGTGCGGCTCCAGGGTGCGCGCATCGGGGGTCACGTCCTCGTCGGCGTCGATGAACTCGTACACGCTCGCGGTGGCCACGAGACTGCCGGCCGACCGGTGCCGGTCGAGCGGGACGCCGGTCGGCCCCTCGGACGCGGCCACCGGCGCGGGCAGCGCGCTCACCGCGACGCCGTACTCCTCGCGCAGCCGGGGCAGGTAGAGCGAGCCCATGCCGGTGGTCCAGCAGAACAGCGCGCGCATCCGCGGCCAGACCAGCGCGGGGCGCACGGCGCCGAAACGCTCGGCCAGCGTTTCGAGCTCGGCGGCGCGCCCCGGATCGGGCGAGCCGTGCGGCAGGCCGCCGACCGTGCCGTCGCGGACCTCCTTGACGATCCGGTCCCACCAAAGGCGCAGCTGGTACGGCAGCGCCGCGACCATCGCGGGGTTGATCCCGATCACCAGGCGCACGTCGTGCTCCACGGCCAGCCGCAGCCGCACGTATGCGCGCTCCAGATGATCCGCGGGGTCGACGGGGACCGGCAACGTGGACCACGGTGCGAATGCGCCGGGTTCCGCCGACAGCGGCTCGCCGAACCGGGTGCCGAGATCCACCTGGCTGGCGCCGACGTGCGGCTGGCCCGAGGCGGTGGTCGGCGGCGCGGACAGCGGGTCGTGCTTGAGGTTCAACGCCGCGTCCGGCCGGTCCATCACGTCGGGGAACTGTTCGAGCAGCGGCGCCCACGCCGCGTAGTAGAACGGGAAGAAGGTCGTGCGCATGAAGCGGGGCGTCACCGGGATCTTCTTGTGCGCGCCGGTGCTGCCGCTGCTGGTGAAGAACACTTCCGGCTGGTCGGCCGTGAGCACGTTGCGCTCACCCGCCGCGGCCCGCTCGATCCACGGCTCGTGCGCCGCGTAGTCGCCGATCGGAACGGCCGAGCGCAGATCCGCGAGCGTGCGCACCCGCGCCAGGCCGTGCGCCGCGCCGAACCCGGTGCCGGCGTTGAACGCGACCAGGTCCTCCAACACGCGCCGCTGGTTGCCTTCGAGGTCCGCGAAGGCCGCGCGCAGCCGCTCCCGCTCCTCGAACACCCGCGCCCGGTACCCGGCCGGACGTCCGGCGTCCGCGCCCCAGCCGTCAGAGAGCTTCATCCGCAAGTGCCTCCTGTATCGCCAGCGCGGTGCGCTGCGGGCTGGCCTGTTCGTCCACGAAGGTCACCGGAAGCTGCCGGATCTCCTCGCGCATCAGCTTGTCCAGGGCACGCTGGTAGCGCGCGAACCCGTCGCGCCCCGGCCGGCCGCCCTCGTATTCGAGGCGGTTGAGCCGCGCGCCGCGCCCGCAGCGGCGCCAGGCGCTCTCCTCCGAGACACGCAGGTAGACCACGCGGCTGGGCTGCGGGAACGAGCGCCACCAGTCGAACATCGGATTGTCGCGGACCCCCGCGAGCCGACACTTGGCCAGGATCTTGTAGTAGTAGGAGTCCACGACGGTCCGGCCGCCGACGGCCCTGGCCGCCTGGTCGCGCAGATGCAGGACCGCTATCTGGAGCAGCCCGGCCAGGAACTCCGGGGTGTAGCCGGTGCCGAGGCCCGGGAGCACGCCGGCGACCGAGCCGCGTATCTCGTCGATCGCCGCGTGCTCGGGACCGAGGAACTCCCGGTCGGTCGACACGACGCACCAGGGCGGCGAGCCGGCCCGCAACTGCGCCAGCGCCGTCGACTTCCCGGCGAAGTCGGTCCCGAGCAGCACGGCGAAACCAGACGTATCCCCCGACATGACTCCCCGTCACCGAACCGGACCGGTCACACCCAGGCGCGCTCTAGGGCCCGGGAGTAGTGGGTGATCGGCTGGGCGCCGACGAGCGAGAACTTTCCGTCGAACAGGTAGAAGGGCACCGACTTCGCCCCGACCCTCGCCGCCTCCGCCTCGTCTGCGCGCACCGAGTCAGTGTACACATTCGGGTCTGTCAGAACAGTGCGAACCTCGTCGGCGGCCAGGCCCGCCTCGGTCGCCAGTTCGACCAGCCGCTCGTCGTCGTCGTAGATCGACCGCTGCTCGGCGAAGTTCGCCCGGAAGAAGATGCCGAGCAGTTCGCGCTGGCGGCCCCTGTCCTTGGCGAACTGGAGCAGCCGGTGCATGTCGAGCGTGCTGCCGTGGTCGCGGTCCACGACGTAGCCGAGCTCCTCGTGGGCGGTCAGCCGGCTCAGGTTCTGCTCGTTGGCCAGGGCCTGCTCCTCGGTCATGCCGTAGCCCATCAGAACCTTGACGATCGGCGCGGTGTCGCCCCTGCGCAGCTTCGGGCCGAGCTCGAAGGAGCGGTGCACGAGTTGGACCTCGTCCCGGTGGTCGAACTCGGCCAGCGCCTTGCCGAACCTGGCCTGGGCGAGGTAGCACCACGGGCAGCTGATGTCAGACCAGACGTCGATACGCATGCGTACGTAAGTCCCTTCGGATTTCGGAGTGGGGTCGCTCAGCCAGAACGCGGCGGGAGCTCGTTCGGTCCGCGGATCCCGATGGCCGGGCGCCAGCTGAACGGTCCGCAGGCGACGGACGGTTCAAGCCACCCGGCCGGCACTGGCAGCGCCCCGGCGAATTCGAGCCGGGCCGGCGGTGCGCCCAAGCGGTGGTGCGGTCCGCCGCCGGACCGCAGGACCGGCGGCTTGTGCGCGGCGGTGATGTCGAAGACCTCGCCGCCGGGGTAGGCGCGCGGATCGCGCTGCGCCGCCTGTGCCCCGCTCATCAGCAGTGTGCCCGCGTCCGTGCTCTCGCCGCGGAATTCGAAGTCCTCTCCGGCGAAGCGG
>NZ_DASYZI010000341.1:0-16322 GCF_035946395.1 Actinocrinis sp. | reverse complement strand
CCCATGGTGGCGCCGATGAAGAAGGCCGGGAAGAAGTCGACGTTGTAGTTGCCGGAGTCGGCGATCTCCTCGGGGTACACGGGCACCAAGACGTGTACCCTGCCGCCGACGTTCAGCGCCTTGTTGACGCCGGCGAGGATCCTGAAGACGTCACCCTTGTCGAACATGTCGAGGAAGTGCTTGATCATGACTACGTCGAAGCCCTCCGGAACGCCCGCGAAGACGTCGCCGCCGATGAACGAGCAGTGCTCTGACACACCGTTCGCGGCGAAGTTCGCCAGGCACTCCGCTTCCTTCTCCGGCAGGTCGAACGTCGTGACGTGAAGCCCGGGCGACGTCTTCAGCTTGTAGGCGTGCACGGCCCCGAGACCGGTGTTTCCGGCAAGGTCGAGCACACGCGATCCGGCCGGGATGTCGATGTTCTCGAAAAACCACGGATCGACGCGTGCGGTGACGGCGTTCATCAGGGTCGCCCAGGACTCGCGCAGGTCGGTGTGCTCGGCCACGGCCTGGTACATGGTTCCTTCGGAGCCGTAGAGCTCCTTCAGGCCGACGAGCGTGCCGGTACGCACGCTGTCGGTGAGGTAGAACAACTGCCTCAATGCCACGACCTTGATCATGTTCATATAGGTGAGCGCACGGCGTAGATCGGCCTGCGCGACCCCCGCCAGTGCGTCGAGGGTGTATGCGCCGGATGCCTCGTCAAGAGCGACGAAGCCTTCCTTGACCAGCAGGAGCAGCAGCTGTTCCAGGGCGTCCGGTTTGGCGCCGACGGCGGCGCCGAGTTCGGCCGCCGTCAGACCCGGAGCCTCCCGGAGCCGGTCGATCACACCGAGTTCGAAGCAGGACAGCAGCGTCATGAACCGCGTGGGTCCCACCATGTATTCACGGAATCGCGCGAGCGTGTCTTCGGGTGTCACTGCGTCCATCCCTTCGCAGGTCAGTCGCGGCCCATCGATACCTGGCCGACCTGGTAGTCGCCGCCGGGCTCGTGCACGATGACGTTCATGCGGTTGTAGAAGTTGATGAGCGCGATGAGCGACACCATCGCCGCGAGTTGCTCCTCGTCGTAGTGCTTGGTGGCGTTCGCCCAGGCCTCGTCCGTGACGCCGGCCGTGTCGGCCATGCGGGTGCCCTGCTCCGTCAGCTCCAGGGCGGCCCGCTCGGCGTCGGTGAAGACGGTGGCCTCCCGCCAGGCCGAGACCAGGACGATGCGCTGCCAGGACTCCCCGGCGGCCACGGCCTCCTTGGAATGCATGTCGACGCAGGCGCCGCAGCCGTTGATCTGACTGGCGCGCAGCCTCATCAGCTCCTGCGTCGCGAACGGCAGCGTCGACCTCGACACCTCGCGGCCCGCCGAGCTGACGTACTTGATCACCTTGGCCGCGAGCGGGCTGTCGGCGAGGCTCAAGCGGTGTTCCATCAAGAGGCTCCTTAACCGTGCAGCTCTACCTGGAGGCTGCTCAGACCCCAAGTGAGAATTCCCGCCCGCCACGGCGCGTCCTCGGGCGCCACCGAAAGACGCGCCTTCGGGAAGCGGTTCAGGAACTGCCCGATGGCGATCTCGGACTCGATGCGGGCCAGCGGTGCGCCTATGCAGAAGTGGATTCCATGGCCGAAAGCGAGATGCGGGTTGCTCTCGCGGTCCATCCGGAACTCGTTCGGTGCGTCGAACACCTCGGGGTCGTGGTTGGCGGCGCGCAGCGACACCATGATCATCTCCCCCTCGGCCACCTCGGCGCCGAACAGCTTCATCGGGCAGGAGGCGATGCGCGGCGCCGCCGACGTCGCGGGGCTCTCGAAGCGCAGGAACTCCTCGATCGCCGGGCCGAGCTCCCGCGGATCCGCCCGGACACGGTCGGCCCGCGCCGGATCGCTCAGCAGCAGGTGCAGGCCGCTGTCGATCAGGTTCGTCGCGGTCTCGTATCCGGCGACGATGAAGAGGTAGGCGGTCGAGATCAGCTCGTCCTCGCTGATCTCGCCGGTCTGGTCGCGCGCCGCGATCAGCGCCGAGAGCAGCGCGTCGTCCGGCTCGGCGCGGCGGCGCTCGACCAGCTCGCGCAGGTGCTCCACGAATTCGGTGACCTCCCGGACCGGGAAGACCGGGGCGCCGATGCCGGCGGTGAACGCATCCGCCCACTCCCGGTAGTTGGTCTGGTCCTGCGCCGGTATTCCGAGCAGTTCACAGATCACCTGGACGGGCAGCAGGCCCGCGTAGTCCGCGACCAGGTCGGCCCGCCCGCCGTCGCCGTCCAGCCGGTCCAGCAGCTCGGCGGCGAGCTGCTGGATCCGGGGACGCATCGCCTCGATCCGCCTGGGCACGAACACCTTGTTGACCAGCTTGCGCATCCGGGTGTGATCCGGCGGGTCGACTCGCAGCATCGAGGTGTTCATCGCGTTGCGCACGTGCGGGCTCAGCAGGCCCTGATCGAACCAGTCGACCTTGTCCTTGACCAACAAGCGCGGATCGCTCAGCACCTCGCGCACCTCGGCGTGCTTGGTGACCAGCCAGACCGGCGCACCGTTGGGCAGTTTGGCCCGCTGAATCGGCTTGGCCTCCTGGAGTACGGTGCGCACGTCTTCCGGTGACCCGGTCAACTCCACGACGCTCTGAGACTCACTCACGAGTTACCTCCGTGTCATGTGTGCCCTGTTTACGGATCGTTCGCGGCGCGGCGGGATCAGGCGGCGGCGCGGCCCGCCTTCAGCGCGGCGGCGGTGTCGACCAGGCGGCGAGCCTGGTGACGGGCCGCCTGAACGGCCACCTCGGCACCCGCGGCGTCGTTCGCCACCACAGAGGTGCCGTAGGGGTTGCCCGACTTGAACTGGATCGGGTCGGTGTAGCCGGGGGGCACGATGATGCCACCCCAGTGGTAGAAGGTGTTCGCCAGCGTCAGCAGGGTCGACTCCTGGCCGCCGTGGGCCGTGTTGGACGCGGTGAAGGCCGAGTACACCTTGCCCGCGAGCTTGCCCTGGAACCACAGCCCGCCGGTGGCCTCGATGTACGCCCGCAGTTGGCTGGCCGGGTTGCCGAAGCGCGTCGGGGTGCCGAACAGCACCGCGTCGGCCCACTCCAGGTCGTCGAGGCTCGCCTCGGCGACGTCCGCGGTGGCGTCGACGTGCTTGGCCCAGGCCTCCTTGGCGTCGATCGCCTCCCGCGGAGCCGTCTCGGCGACCTTGCGCAGCCGCACGGTCGCGCCGGCCTTCTCCGCGCCCTCGGCGGCGGCCTGGGCCAGCGTGTGCACCGTGCCGGTGGCGCTGTAGTAGATGATTGCGACGTTCACGCTTTCCACGATCGGGTTCCTCGTCTTCGTCGGGATAAGGTTCGGTTCACCGGTACGACGACATAGCCCTGTGAAACGTCAGGCGACGCACCATGACCAACGCGACCGAGCCGGGGCTCGGCGAACTCGATCCCGACCTGAGCACGATCACCGGCGAGCGGCACCGGCTGATCAACCTGGCGTACCGGCTCCTCGGCTCGCTGACCGACGCCGAGGACGTCGTGCAGGAGGCCTGTGCCCGGTGGTACGCCATGCCCCGGTCGCAGCGAGACGGGATCGCGTCGCCGGGCGGCTGGCTGACGACCGTCGCCGGCCGTATCTGTCTCGACCTGCTCGGCTCGGCACGAGCCAGGCGGGAGCACTACGTGGGCGAGTGGATCCCCGAGCCGCTGCCCGACCACGCCGCGTGGATCGGCGGGCCGGGCGGCACCCCGTCCGAGCCGGCGGATCCGGCCGACCGGGTCACCCTCGACGAGTCGGTGGACATGGCCTTCCTCGTCGTGCTTGAGTCGATGAGCCCGGCCGAGCGGGTGGCGTTCATCCTGCACGACGTCTTCCGCTACTCCTTCGCCGAGGTGGCCGAGATCATCGGCCGCACCCCGGCGGCGTGTCGGCAGCTGGCCTCGTCGGCCCGCGGCCGTATCCGCGACTCGCGGTCCCCGGCGACCCCGGTGGCCGAGCGGGCCGGCATCGTCAGGGCCTTCAAACGGGCGTGGGAAGCCAAGGACGTCGACGCCCTCGTGGGACTGCTGGCCCCCGACGCGACGGCGACCGGCGACGGCGGCGGACTGGTCCGGGCCGCGCCGCGCCCCGTCGAGGGCGCCGAGCAGGTCGCGCATTTCTTCGCCGGACTGGCCGGTGCGCCGGACCTGGTGCTTCAGGAGCGCGCGGTGAACGGCCGGCCCGGTCTGGTGGCCCGGCGCGGCGGCGTCGCCGTGTCGGTGCTGGCGTTCGACGTCGCGGGTGACCGGATCAAGCGGATCTGGGCGGTGCTCAATCCCGACAAGCTGCGGGCCTGGGCCTGACGGCGGCCGCATACCGCATCACCCGTGCTCGTCGGCGGATCCGGTACCGGACAGCAGCATCTGGTTCAGCATCCGGGCGTTCCAGTTGAAGTACGCCTGGATCTTGTAGTTCTCCTCGCCGGCGGCCGAGGTGCCGGCGTAGTAGATGAACCTTTCGTCGGCGCTGGAGTACGGAACGTCCCGCAGCAGCTGCTCGATCTTCGGCTCGATGGGAACGGGAAGCGCGGCGGCGTTCGGGGTCATCACGGCGTAGCAGAACCGCTCCACCCTCGCGGACTGCCAGTTCAGCGAGACGTAGATGCCGAACGCCTTCTCGCCGAGCCGCACCATCGCCTCGCTGGGGTCCGGCAGGTCGAGGTCGCGGACCATGGACACGATGGTCTTCGGCTCAAGACACTCCTCCGGCAGGCCGCCGAAGTACACGTTCACCGAGCGGTGCGGGTAGTCGATCCCGAACAGGTTCACCTTGTCGCCGCCGAGACCGTACCGCTCGAAGTAGTCGAGATTCGCGGTCACGCCCCGCGGCATGGCCGGGATGCCGGCGAGCGTCGACAGTCGCTGCATGCCGTCCGGAGGGAAGAACGCGTAGGCCTTCTTGAAGCCTCCGACGACACCGAAGTCGACGCCGAAACTGCCGACGCCGCAGCGTTCGCGGATCTGCGAGAGCAGGACGCCGCTGGGATGCTCCGTCGGCGCGATCAGGCCGTTCGAGAGGGCGACGGTGTACGGATCGGTGTCCTGCGGAAGCGTGAAGCCCAGGAAGCGCCAGTCGAGGTCCCCCGCGTAGCGCGCGCCGGTTCCCAGCCGGAAGGCGGTCACGGCCTTCGGGATCACGTCGGCGTACGCGGTCAGGACGGGCCAGACCGTATCGCGCGAGCACGGTATGTCCAGCAGCCGGGCCGATTCCTCGATGGCCGAGTAGAGGTCGGCCGGCTCAACGGTCTCGGGCATGCATCCTCCAAGCGTCCGGGCTACCGGGCGAGAACCAGGGTGGCGGGGGAAGGCGTGGGGTGGAAGGCGATGTCCTCGAAGCCTGCCTTGGTGAGCCAGGCCTGGAAGTCGGCTCTGCGCCAGGTGCTGCCGTGCTTGCTCTTGAGCAGCATCTCCGAGGCGAACAGCAGCGCGAAGGGCGGGCCGCCGCGGTCGTCGTCGACGATGAAGTCGCTGACGACCAGCGTGCCGCCGGGCTTGAGGGCGCCGCGGATCCTGGCGAAGAGCGCCATGTTCTCCTGCGGCCCCTCCTGGTGTGCGATGTTGGAGTAGATCACGATGTCGTGGACCGCGCTGCCGAAGTCGGTGGTGTGGAGGTCGCCGTCGACGCAGCTGAACCGGTCGGCCACGCCGCGCTCGGCCACGCGCCGCCGGGCGATCGCGTTGATCGGGGCCCAGTCGAGCTGGGTCGAGCGGGCCTGCGGATTGAGCGCGAGCCAGAGTGCCGAGTAGACGCCCGGACCGCCTCCGATGTCGAGGATCGAGATCGGGCCGGCCTGCGCCAGCCGGAGCAGACCGGCGGCGGCCGTCGCCACCGGGACCGACTGCGCGGCGATCGCCGTGACCACCTTCTCCCAGTGCGGGTTGTCGGCCACCTCCACCGTCGCGTTCACCGGCGCGCCGGCGCGGACCACGTCGGGCAGGGCCTTGAGGCCGTCCGCGTGCTCCAGCTTGAGCCGCGCGAAGTCGGTCAGGCTGGTGGGCCGGCCCTCGACCAGGAAGGCGGACGCCTGCGCGGTGTTGCGGTAACGGCCGCCGCGCGTCTCCACCAGGCCCAGGGCGACGAGCCCGTCGAGCAGTGCCTCGGCGCCACGTTGCGAGATCCCGGCCCGGCCGGCCAGCCCCTCGGCGGTGTCCACGCCCGCTTCGAGGTGCGTGAACAGGGCGTGGCTCGCCGCCACGCCGAGGATGCCGGTGGACCAGTAACCGTTGGCGAGTTGCAGAATCCGGTCCGGTGTCGGTTCGTCGCCGGTCACGACGCCGCTCCTCTCAGGCCGTGGCCGTCTTGGTCGCGCGCAGGATGGCTCGGCGCAGGACGGCGTCCGGCGTCAGGCCGGAGGGGTCGTCGTCGATCACGCTGGTGACCTCGAACCCGCATTCCTTCAGCCAGCCGCGGTAGGTCGAGACCTTCTGCGCGCCGCCGCGCCCGATGGTGCCGCCGAGGATGAAGGCCGGGAAGAAGTCGGCCTGGTAGTCGGTGGGGTCCGCGAGGTCCTCCGGGTACACCGCCACCAGGATGACCAGTTCGCCGCCGTCCTCCAGCGACCGATTGGCGTTGCGGAAGATCCTGAGCACCTCGTCCTTGTCGAAGATGTCGAGGAAGTGCTTGACCATCACGACGTCGAAACCGGCGGGCATGCCCTCCAGCACGTCGCCGCCGACGAACGAGCAGCGGTCCGACACGCCGGCGTCCCGGAAGCTGCGCAGGCACTCCTCCTCGAACTCGGGCCGGTCGAAGGTCGTCACCCGCAGCTGCGCCGACGCCGTCAACCGCTGGGTCATGACGGCGCCCAGGCCGTTCCCGCCGAGGACGTCGAGGACGCGGGCGCCCGTGGGCAGCCGGACGTTCCCGAAGAACCACGGGTACACGCTGGCCGTCATCACCTCCGCCAGCCCCATCCAGGCGTCGCGCACGTCCTTGAGCGCGCCGACGGCGCCGAACAGGTTGCCGTCGAATCCGTACACTTCCTTCAGGCCCACGACCGAGCCGGCACGCGCGCTCTCGGAGAGATAGAACATCTGCCTGAGCAGGACGACCTTGATCATGTTCATGAAGGCGAGCGCCCGTTTGAGGTCGGCCTCGGGGACGTCGGCGATCGCGCCGAGCGAGTAGGCGCCGGAGTCCTCGTCGTAGGTGACGAAGCCCTCCTTGACCGGCAGGATGAGCAGCTGTTCGACGGATCCCGGGCTGACGCCGACCGCCTCGCCGATCCGGGCCGCGGTCATGCCGGGGTCGGCGCGCAGCGCATCGATGATCCCGAGTTCGAAACAGGACAGCAGGTTCATGAACCGGGTGGGTCCCACCATGTACTCGCGGAACCGCGCAAGCGTGGCCTCAGGCGTCATCAGGTCGTGAAGTCCCTTCTGCGGTCCGGCATCGCCGGAAATCATCCGCCACCCGACTTGGCCGGGACTAGGCGGCGGCTTGGCGCCGGGTTGGCGGCGGCCTATATGGCAGTGTTCTGTAACTAAATCAAAGGACCCGGCCGCACCACCGGCCTCATTGAATCAGCACTCTCACAGCTCTTGACAACCGCTCCCCACGATAGTCATGATCAGGACCATGATTCGGGGACCACGGGCTAGTTCATCCATCGTATCAATATACTGATCAGCGCTGACCTGTCGTTACATCTTCCTGCCGCCGACTTGGAAGAACCAACGATATGACTGATGCAGAAGCCACCCGGCCGGTCAAACCACGACAACAACGGACGAAGATACACGGCACACCATCAGGCCCGGTGGAATTCCGCGCGCTGGGCCCGGTCGAGGCGCTGGTCGGCGGGCGTCCGGTGGACCTGGGCACGCCCAAGCAGCGCGTCCTGCTCACGCTGTTGATCAGCCGGATCGGCCAACCGCTGTCGGTGGACGTGATGCTCGAAGAGCTCTGGTCGGGCCGGCCGCCGGCCTCGGCGGTGACCTCGCTACAGGCGTACGTGGCCAATCTGCGCAGGGTGCTGGAGCCGGCCAGGGCGCCGCGGACCCCCGCGAAGGTGCTGCGCACCGGCGACCGGGGCTACCTGATCGACAGCGGCGCCGCGGTCGACGTGCAGTGCTTCGAGGAGCGCGCCACCGCGGGGTGGAAGGCGTGGGACCGCGGCGAGCCGCAGGAGGCGCTGCGCGAGTTCGAGTCCGCGCTGGGGCTGTGGCGGGGGCAGGCATACGTGGAGCTGCCCATCACCTCGCAGGCCATGCCGGAGGCGGCGCGGCTGGAGGAGCTGCGCCTCTCGGCCGTCGAGGGCCGCTGCGCGGCGCTGCTCGCGGTGGGGGCGCACGAGGTGGCGGTGGCCGAGTTGGAGGCCTTCGTGCAGGCCCATCCGCTGCGCGAGTACGGGTGCGAACTGCTGAGCCTGGCGCTGTACCGCGCCGGGCGGCAGGCCGACGCCCTGGCGGTGCTGCGGGCCAACCAGAAACGCCTGGCCGAGCAGCTGGGAATCGACCCCAGACCGGCATTGCAGAACCTTGAGCGCGAGATCCTGAATCAGGCCCCGGAGCTGGAGTGGCGGCCGGCCCCGCCCGCCACCGCGCGCGCGCTCGCGTTCCCGCCGCGGATCCGCCCGGCCGCCGAGCCGCCGGCCGCCGGCTCAGAGCTCTTCATCGGGCGCGAGGCGCAGCTGCGGCAGCTGTTCGAGGCGCTGGCCGCCGCCACGGCCGGCCACGGCCGGGTGGTGACGGTCTCCGGGGAGCTGGCGGTCGGCAAGACCAGCCTGCTGCGGCACTTCACCGCCCTGGCGGGCGCGCCGGTGCTCTGGGGCGCCTGCCCCGAGCACCTGGCCACGCCGCCGCTGTGGCCGTGGCAGCAGGTACTGCGCGCGGCCGCCGCCCGCTGCCAGGGCTGTCCGCTCCCGGCGCCGGTGGCCGAACTGCTCGACGCGGACGCCGAGCGGCCCGCGGACGCGGCGGCCGAGCCCGCCGCCACGATGCGCCGGTTCGAGGCGATCGTGCACTACCTGCTCGACGTCGCCCGCAGCACGCCGCTGGTGATCGTGCTCGACCATCTGCACCGCGCGGACCCCGGCTCGCTGCAACTGCTCGCGCATCTGGCCGAGTCGGTGCCGACCGGCCGCCTGCTGATAGCCGTGTCCTATCAGTCGGGCGAGACCGCGGCGGCCGCTCCCTCGGCCGTGCTCGCGCGCGCGGAGACGACGCGGGTGGAGCTGACCGGCTTCGACGTGCGGGACACCCAGGCCCTGGCCGGGGCGATGCTGCGGCGGGAGGTGGGCCGGCCCGCCGCGGAGGCGTTGCGGGCCCGCACCGAGGGCAATCCGTTCTTCCTCAGGGAGCTGATCAAGGTGGCGGCCGGCGAGGGCCGGCTGGAGCAGCCGCACACCGCGCCGGTCCCGGTGCCGGTGCGCGAGGTGGTGCTGCGCCGCGTCGCCCGCCTTCCGCGGGCCGCGGCCGACCTGCTGGTGGTGGCCTCCGTCGCCGGCCGCAGCTTCCCCATCGACGCCGTCGCCGAGGCCGCCTCGGTGGACAGCGAGACGGCGCTGGGGCTGGTCGAGGCCATCATGGCGGCGGGTCTCGTGGTGGAGGACCCGCACCGGCTCGGCTGGTTCCGCTTCACGCACGCGCTGACCGCCGAGGTGCTCAACGGGACCGTCGGGCGGCTGCGCCGGGCCCGGCTGCTGCGGCGGATCGACGCGGTGCCGGGCCGGGCTCCCGAGGGACAGCACCAGAAGGACGCGATGGGCATCCGGCACTTGTCAATCGAGGTCTGATTCAGCGCGGATTCGCGCGCCGCGGAAAGCCGCGCAGCCGGCGCGGCTGCGCCAAGTCGGTGCCAATCCGCCGACCAGTCCCGGCCAAGCCCCATGGCGGATGCTGGCGGCATGCAGACCCCTGCCCGCTGACGGGAGTCGGCGCCGTGGCCGCCTCCAGGCACGGCCGGGTGACGTGCACGGGGCACGCGGTCCGTCGAACACTGCGAAGGGGACTTCCCTATGAAGGGCTTCACGAGGCAGGGGCTGTACCTCGGCGCCATGGCGCAGCAGGCGGCGGCCTCACACGGCTCGACGCTGCTCACCCTCGACCATGATCTGGACGTCCTGCCCGAGGCGGGCCGCCGGCTGACGGTGGCCGAACTCGCCTACCACGTGGACGACTTGGCCGGCCGGCTGTCGGCGGCCGGGGTCCGCTCCCGTGAGCACGTCGCGATCTACAAGACCGCCAACTTCGACGCCTCCATGCTCACCATGGCCGTCTCGCGAATCGGCGCGGTTCCCGTGACGCTCTCCCCCGCACTGAACGGCACGACTGTAGGCACGCTGCTCGGCCGCCTGAACCAGCCGCACCTGATCACCGACGCGGCCAAACTCGCCGTGCTGGCCGACGTTCCGCTCAAGAACCTCACCCGCACGGTACTGAGCGCCACTGAGCCGGCGCCGGGAGTGGTCGCACTGCCCGAACTCGCCGGTTCGCCGCGGCCCGTGCCGGTGTTCCTCGACGTGGACGAGGCGGCGCTGATCACGCACACCTCCGGAACGACCGGGGTACCCAAGCTGGTCGTGCACACGCCGCGGACGATGCGCACACGGCTGCGACCCCAGCTGTTCCTCCTGGGGCTGATGCGCAAGAAGGAGAGCGTCGCGATCGCGATCCCGTTCGTGCATTCGCGGACCTTCGCGGCGCTGGCGCTGTGCCTCATCAAGGCTCTGCCGATGCAGCTGGTGAAGGAGTCCGACCCGAAGCTCGTCGCGGAGTTCTTCCTCAAGCACCGGCCGGGGCTGATCGAGGCGCTGCCCAACCTGCTGGTGGAGTGGGAGGCACTCGCCGACGATCCGCGCCGGCCCTTCGCGTCGGTGAAGTACTTCAGCAGCACCTTCGACGCGATCCACCCGCGCACGATCAGCCGGCTGATCGACTCCTCCGCGCGGCGCGGCGCGTTGTTCTTCCAGATCTACGGGCAGAGCGAGGTCGGCGGGGCGGTCGGCCGCCCCTACTTCCGCCGCTCGGCGCACCGGACGGACGGGCGCTGCGTCGGCTGGGCGCTGCCAGGCAGCGCGCGCACCCGCGTGACCAGCCGCGACGGCAGGCCGCCGTCCAGGCAGAACCCCGGCTACATCGAGGTCTCGTGGGCGGGCATCGCAAAGACCTACTTCGGGCAGCAGGAGCTGTTCGAGGCCGGCATGCACGACGGGTGGCGGCGGACCGGGGACGTCGGCTACCGCACCCGGACCGGCTGCCTGCACATGCTCGACCGCGAGGTGGACATGATCGCCGGCGTGGGCAGCAACCTCGAAATCGAAGACGTGATGATGGCCAAGCTCACCGAGCTGATGGAGCTGATCGTGGTGACCGGCCCGGACGGCGAGCCGATCCCGGTGGTCTGCACGCTGGAGGACCGGCGGCTGGACCCGGCGCGCTGGCGGGCTGCCGCCGCCGCCTTCCCGCAGTTGGCCGACCCGGTCCAGCTGCCGTGGGCAGAGGTCCCGCGCACCGCGACGATGAAGGTGCAGCGGGTCGAGCTCGCCCGCCGACTCGCCGAGAGGGCGGCCGCGGCGGAGTGAACCACGCCCAGCCGGGCACGGCGAGCCCTTGCATACGCAGGCTGATCAGCGCCGGACCACTTACTAGGCAGAAGGCAGGGTAGACGGTGCCGACTTTGTGCAAGCCCGCGGTGAGCGTGCCGGAATACGTCATCACGATGGAGGAGACGCTTGAGTTCGCCGAGAGGGCGCACGCGGGCAAGCCGCAGCTGCCGCTGGCGCTGCGGCTGATCAGGAACACCGGGGTGCGCAAGAGGCATATCGTCCAGCCGATCGAGCAGACGCTGCGCCATCCGGGCCTGGAGGAGCGCAACCGCATCTATGAGGTCGAATCCAAGAAGCGCTGTCCCGAGGTCGTCGAGCAGGCCATGGCGAACGCCGGCCTCGCCGCGCGGGACATCGACGCGATCATCTACGTCTCGTGCACCGGCTTCCTGATGCCGTCGCTGACCGCATGGCTCATCAACACCATGGGGATGCGGTCCAACACCCGGCAGGTGCCCATCGCGCAGCTGGGCTGCGCCGCGGGCGGCGCGGCGATCAACCGCGCGCACGACTTCTGCACCGCCTACCCCGGGTGCAACGTTCTGATCGTCTCGTGCGAGCTGTGCTCGCTGTGCTACCAGCCCGACGACGACGGCGTCGGATCGCTGCTGTCCGACGGGCTGTTCGGCGACGCGGTGGCGGCGGCCGTGGTACGCGGCAGCGGTGGTACCGGGATGGCCCTGGAGCGCAACGCCTCGTATCTGATCCCGGACACCGAGGAGTGGATCTCGTACGCGGTGCGCTCCACCGGCTTCCACTTCCAGCTGGACCGCCGCGTGCCCGGCACGATGGAACCGCTCGCCCCGGTGCTGCGCGAACTGGCCACCGACCACGGCTGGGACGCGCGCACCCTCGACTTCTACATCGTCCACGCCGGCGGCCCGCGCATTCTCAGCGACCTGAGCAAGTTCCTCGAAGTCGACATCAAGGCGTTCCGGCACAGCTGGGCGACCCTGACCGAGTACGGCAACATCGCCAGCGCGGTCGTGTTCGACGCGCTGCGCCGGCTGTTCGAGGAGGGCGTCACGACGCCGGGCGCCACCGGCATGGTCGCCGGGTTCGGCCCGGGCATCACCGCCGAGATGGCGGTGGGCAGCTGGGTCGCGGACCCCTCGCGCGAGCGGGAATCCGAGCTGCTGGGCGTGGCCGCGCCGTACCTCGGTCGCCCGGCCTAGCCAACCCGGGCACGGCGAAAAGACGGAAAAGGAGAGAGGGAGACGCGGATGGACGGCCTCATCGTCCCGCCCGGCCAGGGCCGCAAGCTCGTCACCAGAGCCCAGGACGTCACATTCAAGGCCACCGGCGCGGACGGCTCCTTCGCGTCCACCTTCGAGGTGGTGGTCCCGCCGGGCTTCGACGTCGGCGCGCACGTCCACGACGCGGCGACCGAGTTCTTCTACATCCTCGAAGGAGAGCTCGAACTGTTCGCCTTCGAACCGGTCGAGCGCACGCAGGGGCCGTGGCAGGACTGGAAGTCCGCGGCCGGCGACCGGCCGCTGCGCGCGGGCGCGGGCAGCTGCATGCTCGTGCCGACCGGGTGCCCGCACGCCTTCAAGAACCCGTCGCAGCAGCCCACGCGCATGCTCTTCCAGAGCTCTCCGCCGCCGGATCACGAGCGCTATTTCGAGGAGCTGACCGAGATCTTCTCCGCGGGCCGGACGGTGGACTCGGATGCAGTGCAGCGGCTGCGCGACCGCTACGACGTCAAGCAGCTCACGCCACTGCGCTACGGCCTCCCGCCTGAGTCCCGCGGCTTCCGGCGCGTAACAGGCGACACGACCCCGCCCCACATCTCGGACACCATCTCGGACACCGTCTAGAAGAGGTGCGCAATGATCGCCAGCCGCAAGGACGATCACGTCAGGCTCGCGCTGGAGCAGCAGAACGGCCACGGCGGGCGCAGCCAGTTCGACGACGTGTCCTTCGTCCACCACGCGCTGCACGGCATCGACCGCGACGAGGTGTCGCTGGCAACGCGGTTCGCCGGCCTCCGCTGGCAGGTGCCGCTGTACATCAACGCGATGACCGGCGGCAGCGCCATGACCGGAGCCATCAACCGGGACCTGGCCATCGCCGCCCGGGAGACCGGCGTCCCGATCGCCACCGGCTCGCTCAGTGCGTACTTCAAGGACGAGTCGGTGGCCGGCACCTTCAGCGTGATGCGCCGCGAGAACCCTGACGGGTTCATCATGGCGAACGTCAACGCGACGGCCACCGTGCAAGATGCACGCCGGGCCGTCGACCTGCTGCGCGCCGACGCCCTACAGATCCACCTGAATGTGATTCAGGAGACCGTGATGCCCGAGGGCGACCGGTCGTTCTCGTCCTGGGGCCCGCGGATCGAGAAGATCGCGGCCGGGGTCGGCGTCCCGGTGATCGTCAAGGAGGTCGGGTTCGGGCTCAGCCGGGAGACCGTACAGCGGCTGCGGGAGCTCGGCGTGCACGCGGCCGACGTGGCCGGGCGCGGCGGCACGAACTTCGCCCGCATCGAGAACGGCCGACGTGAGCACGCCGACTACGGGTACCTCGACGGCTGGGGCCAGTCCACGCCCGCATGCCTCTTGGACGCGCGGGACGCGGGGTTGCCGCTGCTGGCCTCCGGAGGCGTGCGCGACCCGCTCGACGTGGCACGCTGCCTGGCGCTCGGCGCCACCGCGGTCGGGAGCTCCGGCGGGTTTCTCAGAACCCTCATCGACGGCGGCGTGCCCGCGCTGATCGCGCGGATCTCGGCCTGGCAGGATCAGTTGGCCGCGCTGATGACCGCGCTCGGCGCGCGCACCCCGGCCGCGCTGACCGAGTGCGACCTTCTGATCGGCGGTGAGCTTCGCTGGTTCTGCACCGACCGGGGTATCGACACCGCGGCTCTGGCCACCCGTTCCCGTCTTCCCGCGGCCGTCGCCAGCTGAAATCCGGTGAATCCGGGCCGCTCGGTCAGCCGGACAACCAGCCGACCGGTTGACCAAGCTCCCCGATCAGCTCACTCAGGCCCGCCCGCGTGCGCCCGCACCGCAGCGCGCAGGGCGGTAGCGACGCGTTCGACCTTTTCCATGGTCAGCTCGGCGTGCATGGGGATAGCCATGTGGTGCTGGAAGAGGTCTGCCGAGACCGGGCACGTCTGCTTGGTCTCGTAGACCGGCTGCAAGTGGCTGGCCCACGTGCCGTGTCCGCAGCCGATGCCCTGAGCGCGCAGGTCGGCCGCGACCGCCGCGCGGCTGACGCTCGGGTCCAGCCTCACGAGGTAGGACTGCCAGGCGTGGGTGCGGTCCTCCGGCACGAAGGGCAGCGTGATGAGTTCCTCGTCGGCGAGCAGTTCGGTGTAGCGCGCGGCAAAGGCGTTGCGGCGTGCGAGCAACTCGTCGATCCGGCCGAGTTGCACCTGAAGGATCGCGGCCGCGATGTCGGAGAGCTTGTAGTTGTAGCCGATCTCGGTGAACACCGGGATCGGGAGGCCGACGATCCGCGCCTGATCGAAGATGGCTTCGATGCCAAAAGACGCACGCTTGCGCGCAGCCGCCGCGAGCTGCGGATCAGCGGTGAGCAGCGCCCCGCCCTCGCCGCTGCTGATCCCCTTGCGGCCGTGGAACGACAAGCATGCCGTCGGCGCCAGCGCACCCGCCTGCACGCCTTTGTACGTCGCGCCGACCGCGCACGCGGCGTCTTCGACGAGGAAGAGCCCATGTCGCCGGGTGAGTTCCACCAGCTCCGTGTAGTCAGCAGGCAGGCCAACCGTGTCCACGGCGATGATGCCCACCGTGCGCGGGCCGATCAGGTCGGCGACGACGTCCGGATCAATAGTGCCGGTGTCGGCGCGCACGTCGGCGAAGATCGGAGTCGCGCCGACGTAGTGCACCGCATGCGCAGGAGCCGGGAACGTGTAGTCCGCGACGATCACTTCGTCGCCCGGCTTCACACCGTGAGCGAGCAGGGCCAAGTGCAGCGCGCAGCCGCAGTTGCTCACCGCGACCGCGCCGCCGACGCCGTACCGGTCGGCCAGCTCGGCCTCCAAAGCCTTGCTCCGCGGCCCCTGCCCGGCCGGCCAGCCCGAGGCGAACACCTCCGCGACGGCGGCGAGTTCCTGCTCGCCCAGGCTCGCATGCACCAGGGGAATCGCGTCCATAACGGCCACCTTCGCGTCGGTCTGCTCAGACAGCATCGACCACCGGACTTGGTCACGACTATCCGGCGAATTGGTGTCGGCTTGGCACCGCATCGATTCGGAAGCGTCGTCAACGCTGTAGGTGCCGTTTACTCGCCCGTGCTGGTCAGGCCGCGTGTTCGTACTCGTGCAGGATTCCGCCGAGGCAGTCGCGTCTTCGGACGTCAAGATGGAGAATGCGGGCCTGTTGGGTGATCGGTTCGGGTGCTGGACGCAGTGGCGTGGCTGGTGCAGCGTCCGGTGTGGGCACCCAGCGTTCCATGACGGCGTTCATCCGGGGCATCCGTATCTCGGTGAGTACCACGGCGATGCCCGCGTCGGCGAGTGCCTCATCGAAGAGAACGGGGAACTTCGAGTCGCGGTCACGGATCGGGTACTTGACCGTGGCCTGACACTCGCCAAAGCCGTGGCGTCCCTCAACCACCGCCTCGTCAAGTTCCTGTCCCGATGCCCGAACTACTATCGACCCTGTTCACACCGGTGGATCCAACAGATCGCGGACCATGACGAAGCTCTGATGAATAAGCTTCCAGCACCGGAGCCAGGGCATATGCCGACTCCGAGCCCTTAGCATGAGCTATGACCACCTCGACCATCGACATCATTACTCTGC